>NZ_RJPJ01000004.1:0-192062 GCF_003943395.1 Streptococcus oralis
CCCCCCCCCCCCCCCCCCCCCGAATCCCTTTGTCAAGCCTTTTTCAGCACTTTTTTAAAAAAATTCACAACTAGATGACTCCCGTAAACAAAAAAATGAGAAGACCTTTCGGTCCTCTCCTAGTCTGTTTATTTTTTAAGAGCTTCTTTGTATCGAGCAACTTCCGCTTGGTTAGCCCAAACATAGTGACCTGGACGAATTTCTACCATAGATGGCTTGTCTGTCTCATAATCATGTTGGTCAGGATCGTAAACTTTCAAGACCTTCTTGCGTTCCAGGATTGGATCTGGAATCGGTACAGCAGATAGAAGCGCCTGAGTATATGGGTGGACAGGATTGTTAAACAACTCCTCTGTCTCTGCCACTTCGACGATAACTCCCTTATAGATAACCGCGATACGATCTGAGATAAAGCGAACAACTGACAAGTCATGCGCGATAAAGAGATAGGTCAAGCCCAACTCTTTTTGGAACTTCTTGAGCAAGTTCAAGACTTGCGCACGCACTGATACGTCCAAGGCAGAGATTGGCTCATCCGCAATAACGAAATCAGGTTCCATCACAAGGGCACGGGCAATCCCGATACGCTGACGTTGACCACCAGAAAACTCGTGTGGATAGCGGGTCAGGTGTTCTTTCAAAAGTCCAACTTCATGAATCATCTTTTGAACTTTTTCTTTTCGATCTTCTTCGTCTTTGAACAAGTGGTAGTTGTAAAGACCTTCAGAGATGATATAGTCAACTGTCGCACGCTCATTCAAGCTGGCTGCAGGGTCCTGGAAAATCATCTGGATACGACGGATTAAGTCTGCTGATTCCTTATGAGATTTTTTTCCATTGATTTTCTGGCCATCAAAGATGATTTCACCTTTACTGGTATTATTTAGACCAATAATGGCACGACCAATCGTTGTTTTCCCACTACCAGACTCACCTACAAGAGAGAAGGTTTCTCCCTTGTTGATAAAGAAGTTGGCNTTTTTAACCGCCACAAACTTCTTACTTCCTTCACCGAAGGAAATTTCTAAATCTTTAATTTCTACTAATTTTTCAGACATTTCCTTCCTCCTAGTCTTCTAGATGAGCAAAGCCCATTTTATCACGAATCTTGTCATGCAAATCTGCAATGACTCCAGGTTTTTCAACTTTAGGAGCATTCTCATGGAGCAACCAAGTCTTAGCCCAGTGGGTATCAGTGACTGAAAACTTAGGTGCCTTCTCTTCAAAATCAATTTGCATCGCATAATCTGAACGAAGGGCAAAAGCATCACCTTTCAACGCAGTATAAAGAGACGGTGGTGTTCCTGGGATAGAGTACAATTCCCCTTTGTCATCAGCGAGCTGAGGCAGGCTAGACAAGAGACTCCAAGTATATGGATGACGTGGATCATAGAAGACTTCCTCAACGGTTCCGTATTCTACAATTTCCCCAGCATACATGACCGCTACCTTATCTGCAATACTCGCTACCACACCAAGGTCATGGGTGATAAAGATAATAGTAAAGTGGTACTCATTTTGCAAGGTTTTAAGCAAATCAATGATTTGCGCTTGAATGGTTACATCAAGGGCCGTTGTTGGCTCGTCACAGATCAAGATATCTGGACGACAAGCAAGGGCAATGGCAATAACGATACGTTGGCGCATCCCTCCAGAATATTGGAAAGGATACTCGTCAAAACGTTTTTCAGCGTCTGGAATTCCGACTTTGTTCATATAGTCGATTGCCATCTCTTTGGCTTCCTTAGCTGTTTTCCCTTGGTGTTTAACGATAACTTCTGTGATTTGGCTACCGATTGTATTGATTGGGTCCAAACTTGTCATAGGGTCTTGGAAGATAGTCGCAATTTTAGCACCACGAATCTTCTCCCATTCTTTGTTAGAAGTAAGAGCGGTCAAGTCTTGTCCACGATAGTCGATGCTTCCTTGGGCAATACGTCCGTTGTCTTCTAACATCCCTGTAAAGGTTTTTGTTAAAACAGATTTACCAGAACCGGACTCACCTACCAAGGCAAGAACTTCTCCTTCAATCAGGTCCAGAGAAACTCCTCGGATAGCCGTCAGAACTTTGTCACGAACGTCAAATTCCACGACAATATCACGAGCAGTCAAAATTACATTATTTTCTTTTGTCATGTCTACTCCTATCTATGTGTACGTGGATCACTAGCGTCCGCTAGGTTTTGACCAACAACGAAAAGAGATAGGGATACCAAGATCAAGGTTGTCAACGGAATCCAGAACAAGTAAGCGTTGGTCGTAACGTTTTGTGAGTAATCTGAGATCAAACGTCCCAAACTTGGCACTGTTACAGGCAATCCCAATCCAAAGAAGGAAAGGAAGGCTTCATAAGAGATGAAACTTGGCAACATCAAGGTCATTGTAGAAACAATAACAGATACCAATTGTGGCATGATGTTTTTAACGATGATTTTAAAGGTTGGCGTTCCAAGTGTTTGAGAAGCAAGGTTGTATTCCAAGTCACGGTAACGCATGATTTGGATACGAATCATATAAGCAATCCCAATCCAAGTTGTCACACTCATGGCAAAAATCAAATTCCAGAAACCAGCACCAATTGAGTAAGTCAAGACAATGACAATCAAGAGAGATGGAATGTTTGAAATAATGTTATAAACTTCCATCATGACGCGGTCAACGGATTTTGAAATTCCCCAAATTCCACCAACAATAACTCCAATCACAAGGTTGATAAAAGTGGCAATGACAGAGATGAGGATAGAGTTACGCGCCCCAAACCAAACCCCGTCAAACAAGGATTTACCATTGCTATCTGTACCAAACCAATGCTCAGCATTGGGCTTGATAAAACGAGCAGAGAAGTCATTGACCTTACTTACATCGTTGAAGTCAAAATCTGAGAACATTGGGTAAATAAAGCTCATCAAGATAATGGCAACCAAAATTCCTAGCATAAAGACTGTTGATTTTTTCTTTAGAAACTGTCTAAATACAGAACCCCAATATGAATAGGCAGGAGCATCAATTGTTTCAGAGGCAAAATCGTCACGTTTTACGAACTGAAATTTTTCTTTTCCGATTGTTGACATTATTTGCCTCCTTTCTCTGTCAATTTAATACGTGGGTCAAGCATGGTCATCCAGATATCTCCTACAAAGAGTGAGAAGATAGAAATACATGTGAAGATGAAGACGAGACCAACTACCATTGAGTTGTTTGATGCCTTAACAGAGTCAATCAACATTTTACCCATACCTGGGAAAGCGAAGACCGTTTCTGTCAATGTTGCACCACCAATAACCCCGATTACGGCACCAGGAATACCTGAAACCAAAGGAACCATGGCATTTTTAAAGATGTGTTTATTTGAAATTTCTTTTTCAGACAGTCCTTTTGCACGAGCAAAACGTACAAAGTCCTGAGATTGCAAGTCGATCATGTAACGACGGATCCAGATAGCTATACTTGGCGCACCCAATAGACCTAGAATAACTGCCGGCAGGACATAAGAACGCCAATCTCCAGCCCCCAAGATAGGGAATGAATCTGGAAGACCAATGGATGATCCAATCAAACGCACTATGTAAACCAAGGCAATCGTTGGAAGGGCAAGCAAGAAGGTCAGAGCACCTGTCGAGAAGCTGTCAATCCAAGTGTTCTTGTGACGAGCCATGGCAGATCCAAGTGGAATAGCAATCGCATAAGAAATAATCAAACCGATCAAACCAGCAACAGCCGAGCTTGCAATCATTGATGGATATTGATAATTGCTTTCTGTAGCTGTATATGGATCGTCTTTGCCATAGTTAGCTACCTCACGCGCATCTGCTTGACTTGGTGACTTGTAGGTACGAGAGTAAATATCTACAGAGGAAGTCTTTTTACCCGTAGGGAATTGAACTTCTGATGTCTTAGTTTGTCCCTGACCTTGTGTGATAACTTGAAGTACTGGTGTGTTTGCATAAGTTGGGTAAGAATCTCCCAAGTTAATGTTCACAAAATTTTGGTGTACAAATGGGAATTGATTGTTGAAATACAAAAGGTATTTATGTTTTGTTCCTGAACCAACCAATGACCAACCGATAGCAGGGTCATTTTCAAAACGAAGATAACGTTGCAAGTTTGGATTTTCAGGGTCTTGAATCTTGTTTGTATGATCAATATCAATCAAGTTTGAATAGAATTTGAAAACACGTTCAAAAATCGGAA
Source organism: Streptococcus oralis (assembly GCF_003943395.1). Classification (GTDB taxonomy): domain Bacteria; phylum Bacillota; class Bacilli; order Lactobacillales; family Streptococcaceae; genus Streptococcus; species Streptococcus oralis_BF. Next base: position 4,192 of record NZ_RJPJ01000004.1, read on the forward strand.
TTTCACGCGTAGCGTAGAATTGACCACTTTCTGAGAATACACCGAGTGTCCAACCATTTCCCAGTTGGTTAATGTATTTTTCGTAGATTGCCTTATTGGTATCATTGGCATCAACTGTTACAGAAGAGTCCACTGTGCTTGCTTTTTCTTGCAACTCCTTGGTATCGTAGTACTCGATATAGCCCATCCGCTCATAAACGGTGTTTTCATAATTATCCCGCTTATCAGCCGTCGTTGCAATCTTGTTATAGTTGGTATCCTGCTTGAAAATCAGTTTTCGAGGAACCATCGTATAGATAATCGTGTAGGTCAAGGTTGTCACCAGAAAGATAGACACCAATGAACGCAATACACGCATAAAAATATATTTCTTCATATCGTTTCCTTTTAAAATCCCAAAAGAACCTTCTCCTCATGGAGAGAAAGTTCTCTTGAGAGTTATTTATTTAACGTGATTAGCCAATTCTTTTTGAACTTTTTCGTTTGATTCTTTTTTCTCTTTGAGCCATTTTTCACGAGCTTGTTCATATTCCGCTTTTGTTACAGTCTTACTTTGTAATTTAATGTATTTGAAGTAAAGGTCTGAACTCTTGTCTCCAGATTGGCTATAAGAAGCTGTGAATGGTACTACACGAGAAATGAATGGTGCTGCACCGCTACCAGACATGGCAGGGATAAAGAGAGAGCTATCTGTCAACCAAGCTTGAGCTGCAGCGTATTTCTCATAACGAACATTCAAATCACTGGTTTCTTTAGCGGCTTCATCAACTAACTTATCGTATTCTTTCAAGCCAACTTTGTCAACTGCTGGGTTCGCTGGATCGTCAAATCCCATGTATGTCTTGGTTTGCGACTTGTTTGTTGATTTGAGGATATCAAGGTAAGTTGATGGATCTTCATAGTCTGGATTCCATCCAACGGCACCTGAAAGATCCCAGTCCTCTGCTGCTGCATTTGGTGCATGGTATGTGATATTCAATGCCTCATCTTTAGAAATTTGATGAATATCAATGACTACGTTTTCTTCTCCGAGCACTTTTTCAACTGTCTGTTTGAAGGATTGGATACGAGCAACATACCCTTTGTTTGTTTGATCTACTGGAATATCCAAATGGATTGGGAATTTCACCCCTTCAGCTTCTAATGCAGTTTTAGCTTTTGCAAGTTCTGCTTTGGCCTTATCTGCGTTGAAGAGTCCATCTTGACCATCCGCAAAGTTTACGTTCTTCCACTCATCACCATAAGCTGCCATCTTCTCAGTTACCAAGTCACCGAAGGTCTTGTCACCCGCAGAGACAAAGTCTGGTTTTACAAAGAGGTTACGAACTGCAAGAGGAGCACCTTCTTTACCATTGATTTGCGCTGAATAAGCTGTACGGTCAACGGCAAAGTTCAAGGCCTGACGGAAGTCTTTGTTAAGAAGGGCTTTCTTAGTTGACGTTTTTTCTTCGTCAATTGTTTTAGCGGTGTATTTGTAACTTTGACGGTCAATATTTACACCCAAACCAGTGATTCCTGGTCCAGCTGGTGTGTAGTAGATATTGTCTTTGTAGGTCTCCGCTACTTTAGAGTAGTTTGAACTTGTGGGGAAGAGACGAGCATAGCTATAGGCTCCACTTGTAAAGTTCCGTTCAAGAGACTCTTGGTCTGATCCGTCATAGAAAGCGAGGGTGACTTTATCAAGATGAACATTTTCCTTATCCCAATATTGTTCATTCTTCGCAAACTCGATAGAAGACTTGGCAGTCAAACCTTTCAGCAAGAACGGACCATTGTAAAGTAATGATGTAGGATCCGTTGGTTTGGCAAAATCATCCCCTTTTGATTTTTCAAATTCTTCATTTAATGGCCAGAAGATTGAGTAAGCCATCTTAGAGTTCCAGTATGGTTCTGGTTGGTTCAATGTATACTCAAGAGTATAATCATCAACTGCCTTAACACCTACTGTAGAAAAGTCTTTTGAATTTCCTGCCAAATAGTCAGACAAACCTTTAACAGAATTCTCTGCTAGATAAAGCGCTTCTGACTTTTTATCTGCTGCGTGTTTTAAACCATTTACAAAGTCTTTAGCTGTCACTTCAGCATATTCTTCCCCCTCAGAGGTGAACCATTTGACACCTTTACGAATCTTATAGGTATAGGTCAAACCATCTTTTGAAACTGACCAGTCTTCTGCAACTGCAGGAGTCAAATTCCCATATTTGTCATTCGTAAAGAGACCATCAATACCATTTGAAGTGGCTAATTTAGTACTTTGTTTCCCTGAAATGAGGTAATCCAATGTTTCTGGGTCAGATGAATAAACATAACCAAAAGTTTTTGGTGCTGCTGAATCAGATGTTTTTGAAGAACTGCAAGCAGCTAGTACTCCTGCTGTCAATAAAGCAATACCTGCTGTAACAAATACTCTACTTTTTTTCATGTATATAACTCCTCTTAAAAAATTTAGGCTTATTGCCAATTATACCATAGATTTCTCAAAAAGTAAACGAATTTTCAGAATATTTAGGCGTGTAACCACAAAAAACTTTCATTTATCAAATTTTTCTATTCTTTGTTTGCTATCTATGGAATCAAAAGGGAAGTTAAGGCTCTATAAAGCCTGATTTTCAGATTTTCTCTCCCCATTTTTCCATCCAATCAGAAAGGGCAAGCTTCTAAATTGGATTTTCGATTAAGAAACTATTGACGTAGAATCATTTTCAAGGTATAATATTAAACGTTGAGGCGGTATAGCCAAGTGGTAAGGCACGGCTCTGCAAAAGCTTGATCGTCGGTTCAAATCCGTCTACCGCCTTTCAGTACCTGAAGTAACAGGAATTAACCGAATGAAAAGCCCGTAAATCGGGCTTTTTTGTTTTTTTCTTCGGATAAATAAGGATAACTTTGAAAAAACTTTTGGGGCGAATAGAAAACAGTGACGAAAATCACTGTTTTACTCGGTTTCTTCTTCAGGTTCTAGTTCTATGATTTGAACTTTTACCTTGGTAACACGTCCATTTTTCACCTTATCATTGGTCAGGACGATCTGCTTGTTTTGACTGACCAGTTCATAACTGATTTTTTCAGTTGTTGGAATCGTACCAACACCCGTCAAATAATAACCGGCGATAGTATCCACATCATCGCTTTCTAGTTCAACGCCAAAGTAGTCGTTGAAGTCGTTAAGATTCATGGTTCCTTGTGCAATATAGGTATCCTCACCGATTTGATGGACTTCGATTTCTGCCCTGTCCGTTTCATCATCAATTTCGCCGACAATCTCTTCTAGGAGATCCTCCAGAGTTACCAAACCAGCCATACCGCCGTATTCGTCTAGTAAGATAGCCATTTGATTTTGGGTATTTCGAAGCTCTTTAAGGAGGTCGTCCACAAAGATGGTCTCAGGTACAAAGAGTGGTGTTTGGAGGATTCGTTTCCAGACAATATTTTCAAAGCCATCTGCATAGGCGGCGTTTAACAAACGCTTGGTATGAATCAAACCAATCACATTGTCCTTATCACCGTCATAAACGGGAATACGTGAGAAATTTTGCTTCAAAATACTTTCGATAATCGCCTTACTGTCATCCTGAATATCCACCATAAAGGCGTCTGTACGAGGTACCATTAGCTCACGAGCCATTAGTTCATCTAGAGAAAAGATCCCCTGTAGCATTTCAATCTCATCTGCATCTAGTGTTTCTTCACTATTGGTGAGCATGTACTCTATTTCATCACGTGTCATCTTTTCATCAGCATCATCAAAGGTCATTGGTGTCACACGACTCAATAAATTAGTTGAAGCAGATAACAGCCAGACAAAGGGGCTGACAATTTTTCCCAAACCAATAATGATTGGTGCTGTTCGGATAGCCAAGGTATCTTTCAGATTTAGAGCGATTCTCTTAGGATAGAGCTCACCAAAAACAATGGAGATATAGGTCAAGAATGCCAAAGAGAGGAAACTTGCAATGGCGTAAGCCGTCTCTCCGCTTCCCATCCAAGATGCGAACACTTGTCCAAGGGTATCCGCCAATTTGGCCCCTGACAAGATCGTGATCAAGGTGATACCGACTTGAATCGTTGATAAAAAGTGATTAGGGTTTTCAAGTACCTTTAACAAACGTATATAACGTTTATCTCCTTCTTCTGCTTTTTGCTCTACTCGGGCACGGTTTAGTGACACCATAGCCATTTCTGTAGCTGAGAAAAAGGCATTTAAAAAGGTCAATACAACTAAAAGTACAAATTGCAGTAACAAATCCTGACTGCTCGGGTCTTCCATGGTCTTTCTCCTAAAATAGTATCTTGCGTTCCATTATATCATAAATCTGCGTAGGAATCACATTATTTTCTAATTTGCACGATCGCTCCCTTATCGTATGATAAACAAAGGAGCGATTTTTGTTCTTTTGTAGATTGTTTCTAGTTTGTCACCGTGACTTGACCTGTTCGGTAATCAAGCTGGATTCCCTTTTGAACATTTGGTATCAGGACGTTGAATTCCAATTCGCCATCTGAAGACTTGGCTTCTATTTGTGAAGCGGATGGAACTAGGTCCTCATTTGTCGCATAGTGAAGTGTCACGCGGTAACGAACCCTCTTATTTTGGTCCAAGGCTTTTCTGACCAAACTCTCATAGTAGTTCTGCCCTGTCGAATCCTCAGCCTGTGCTTGGTTTGCCCAAGCTGTCTGGACTGCAATGTTCTTGGGATTGCTGGTAGAGGCATCAAAACCATCCAAACCACCTATTAAGGCATAGCCCAGCAAATGCCCTCTATCGACTGCATGTGTATAGGCTCCCTTTAGATTTTTAACCTGGTGCCATCCTGGTGGCGTCCAAGAGGTGGATCCATTTCCAGTCTCTTCACGATTCTTATACTGTCGAGTGGCTTTGGATAAGAGGGCATTGGCAACAGTTGGGACTGTCTCGTTCCCGACTGGTTTTGTTTTATTATCCGCATAGGGTTTGCTAGAAACCTTGGCATCTAGATTGGTTTTATTACCATTAACGACAAAGGCCCCTGCTCCATTCCACTCGAGCCCCCCTTTGATTTGGTTTTTGATTGACTCAGTTAAGACACTTTCAGCCAGCTCCTGACTGGGAGCTTCTGAAGCTTGTTTTTTCTGACTAACTTTGGTTTTAGGCGTGTTTGATGTCGACTGCATCTGCTTGATATAATAGCTACCAGCAGCCAAGAGTAAGAATATAAGTAACCCTACCAGGGACTGTCTCGTTTTTTTGTTCATTTTTCTCCTTATTTCTTTAGAAAAAGACTGGTCTCCCAGTCTAATTTCCTGTAAATTTGCTAATCAATTCCTGCCACTTTGCTGGAGACAAAATCGCCCATGGATCCTGTCCCTTTCCTAGAATCCCGTAGCCGATCATCAAGCCGATTCCTAAAGCGAGGAATCCCAGCAAGAGTACGATAAAAATCAACAGTAAGCGACGGAGTACATAACGTATGTTTTTATTCTTCATCCTTAACCTCAATCCGCTGAATCTTTGCTCCTAGCTGAGCTAACTTCTCATGGAAGCGATAGTAACCTCTATCAAGGTGGACTAACTTACCAACAACTGTTTCTCCCTGCGCTACCAAACCTGTCAGAATCAAGGCCGCACTAGCGCGAAGGTCCGTTGATAGAACTTCTGCCCCCTGTAAAGCCTGTCCCCCAACAATACGGGCTGTATCACGGATAATCTCCGAATGCAAGCCCATACGGCGCATTTCCTCTAAGTGTTGGAAGCGATTCTCAAACACCGTTTCCACCATGGTGGATTCCCCTTTTACGACTGTCATCAGCGCTGTAAATTGAGCCTGCATATCTGTCGGGAATCCTGGATGTGGCAAGGTTTTTACATGAACAGCCTTGAGATTTTCCAGTTGAGAACGGACACGAATACCTTCCGACTCCTCTGTCACCTCAACTCCCATTTCAAGGAGTTTGGCAATCAAGGGGCGATTGTGTTCCCAGACTGCATCTCGAATGAGGACATCTCCACCTGTCATAGCTGCCGCTACCATAAAGGTCCCAGCTTCGATACGGTCCTGTACCACATTATGAGTCGTACCATGGAGTTCCTCGACACCAGTCACTGTGATTGTTTCGGTACCAGCTCCCTTGACCTTGGCCCCCATTTCATTAAGGAGAATAGCAAGGTCAACAATTTCTGGTTCACGCGCAGCATTTTCTATCACTGTCACACCATCAGCTAGAGTTGCTGCCATCATCAGGTTTTGTGTTGCGCCGACACTAGGAAAGTCCATGTAGATATGAGCGCCATGCAGGCATTCCGCCTTGGCTTCAATGTAACCAGCTGTCTGGCTGATCTTAGCCCCCATAGCTTCCAAACCCTTGAGGTGGAGATCAATCGGACGACTCCCAATAGTGCAACCTCCTGGCATGGATACCTTGGCATGGCCTACACGAGCAAGGATTGGTCCCAAGACAACGATGGATGCCCGCATCTTGCTGACATACTTATACGGAGCTTCCTCAGTGATATCACCAGTCGCATCGACCTCGACAACATGAGCTTCCTCATCAAAGTCCACCTTGGCATTCAGACCTCGAACCACTTGATTCATGGTGAAAACATCTGACAAGATTGGAACATTCTGCAAGACTGTCTTACCCTTGCTTGCTAGAATAGTCGCTGCCAACAAAGGTAAGACGGCATTCTTTGCTCCCTCGATGGTCACACTCCCGACCAGACGATTATCTCCGCCTTGAACCACAATTTTTTCCATAGTTTTTCCTTTACTTTTGATTTTATAACAGTCCTATAAACGCTTCTTGCCACAGTTGGTACAAACTGATAAAGAATGAACTCAAGATGTAGCCCATTACAATACTAAAGAAGCCGACCAACAAACGAACTTTTTTTGTGTTAGTAGCGGTCACTTTTAAAACCTTTTCCCATCTCACAAGGTCCTTCAAAAGGTAAAAACTCAAATAAATAAAGAGTATATGACTACTTAGAGTGAATAATAATTGAACCATTTGACTATTATACCATCTTATCCGCTTACGCGCTAGTTTTCGATTTTTCTACGGATTAGGGATTGTTTTTAAGGTAATCAATCGCATCCTGCAAGGTTTTTACAGGCACGATTTTCATCTCTGTCTTGATTGTTTTAGCAGCTTCTAGGGCTGTTTCATAGTTGCTTTTCGCATTGGGATCTGCTTTTTTTGCTTCTTCGGTGACTGGATTGTCAGGAGCAAAAAAGATGTTGGCTCCCTGACGAGAGGCTGCAACTACTTTTTTGTCAATTCCACCGATGTCACCAACATTTCCATCGCGATCAATGGTTCCAGTTCCCGCAACGATGCGGCCATTACGAAGTCCTGGATCTGCTATCTGGGTGTAAATAGCTAGACTAAACATAAGACCGGCACTGGGACCGCCGATACCAGCTGTGGAGAAGCGAATGGGAACATCACTTGTCACTTCCGTACGGTCAATCAAACCAATCCCAATTCCGTTTTTCCCGTTTTCGAGAGTGATAATTTTACCTTCAGCAGTCTTGACTCTTCCGTCTTCTTCATAGGTCACCTTGACTGGATCTCCTAGTTTTTGAGAGTTGACATAATCAATCAAGTCTTTGGAACTGTCAAACGTTTTGTCATTAACAGCCGTCACTGTATCCGCAATGTTCAGAATGCCCTTAAAAGTTGAATTTTCTGTCACGGTCAAGACATAAACTCCCAAGTACTTGAGCTCGATATCCTTGCCAGCCGTCTTCAAGCCTTGATACTTGGCCATATTTTGGGATGTTTGCATGTAGAACTGATTGATCCGCATAAACTCTGCATCAGTAGAGCCACCCGTAGTCTCCTGAGCGCTTCTAATATCCGTAAATGGAGTCAGCCAAGCATAAACAAGATGCGACAAAGTTGCATGTCGAATACCGACTGTTACAAACTGGTAAGCTCCTGCTTCTGTGTCTTCTGCTTCATTGACTTTTAAAACTTGACGAATATCTTCCGCTCCACCTGGAACTTCTATGTAGTAAGGTAAAGGTACTACAAAGGCTAAAAAAGTCAATACTAGTGCTAGGATGACATATAAGGGCCATCTAGTTTTTTTCTTCATGTTCTAATTCCTCCACAACACTGTTTGGGACATATTGCTGAATCTCCTGACCAAACTTCAGAAGTTCTCTCACGGCTGAAGAGCTGATATAAAGATGCTCTGGGCGACTATATAGGTAAATGGTTTCGATTTTTGGAGCCAGTTGATGATTGTAGTAATCAAAACTAGATTCATATTGCAAGTCTGTGGCATTCCGCAAGCCACGGACAAGGGTATTAGCACCCAGTCTTCTTGCAACATCGACGACTAGCTGGTCATGAGAAGCCAACACCTCTACATTACCTAAATGCGCCACAGCTTTTTCAACTGCTCGTTTGCGATTTTCAACAGGGAGAAAGCCTTGTTTGTGGGGATTGTAGAAAACCCCGACATAGAGCTTATCAAAGAGTTTGCTGGCACGTTCAATGATGCCCAGATGTCCATTTGTCATCGGATCAAATGATCCTGTAAATAATCCAATTTTATCTGACATAGACTGTCACCTTACTAATCCCATATATTTTTTCCTTCCAGATGCCTAAGCAGGCGATTTCTTCTGGAAGTTCTACAGACTTATCGGTTTCGCAGACGACCATGATCTCTTCGGAGAAAAGGTTTCTTTCTGCCATTTTTTCGATATCTGCAACAATTTGTTCTTTTGCGTATGGAGGGTCTAAAAAGACCAGATCAAAAGGACCTGTTACTTGCTCCAAAGCACGCTCCGCATCCATCTTTAAGAGCTGAAATTTAGAAACTTCTTTGGTCATCTGGATATTTTCAGCGGTGATAGCTTGTGCCTTTCGATCCCGTTCCACTAAGACAGCATGGGACATGCCACGCGATACTGCCTCAATAGATAGACCGCCACTGCCAGCATAAAGATCCAAGACACGACCACCCTCAAAATAGGGGCCTATCATGTTAAAGATAGCTCCACGCACCTTATCTGATGTCGGCCTCGTCGTCTTGCCTTCTAGCGTCTTGAGGGGACGCCCTCCGTAGATTCCTGATACGATTTTCATACCGTTTATTATACCAAATTATAGGCAAAAAGAGAAAGAAAACCGAACCTTACGGTTCGATTCCCTACAAGATATTTTCGTAAGTATCGCGGACTTCTTGAGGCCAGACACTGGTCTGAACTTCTCCAATGTGTTTCTTACGAAGCAGGAACATGGCCATCCGAGACTGTCCGATACCCCCACCGATTGTCAATGGGAAAAGGCCGTTAAGCAGAGCCTTATGCCATTCCAACTCAAGACGATCTTCGTCTCCTGTAAGGGCAACTTGGCGACGAAGCGTGTCTTCATCTACCCGAATCCCCATTGAGGAAAGTTCAAAGGCACAACCAAGAGATTCGTTCCAAACCAGAATATCTCCATTTAGCCCCTTGTAGCCATTCTCAGACTCTGTTGTCCAGTCATCGTAGTCAGGCGCACGGCCATCATGAGGTTTTCCATCTGGTAACTCTCCACCAATACCAATCAAGAAGACTGCACCAAACTCTTTACAGATCGCATTTTCACGCTCTTTTGGTGTCAAGTCTGGGTAACGTTCTACCAACTCTTCTGTATGGATAAAGGTGATTTGTTTTGGCAAGATTGATTCGATATCATAGCGAGCTTCCACTGCTAGCTCTGTCAGACGAATAGCCTTGTAAATCTTTTCAACTGTTTCTTTAAGATAAGCGATATTGCGTTTTCCATTTGGAATCACTTTTTCCCAGTCCCACTGGTCTACATAAACAGAGTGGGTCGCATCCAGTGAATCTTCATCTGGACGAAGAGCCTTCATGTGGACAAATAGGCCTTCTCCTTCTCCAAAACCAAAGCGAGCCAAGGTGTGGCGTTTCCATTTGGCTAGTGAGTGAACGACTTCATAGGTTTCATCTGGAATCTGCAAGACCTTGACAGATACTGGATGTTCGACACCGGACAGGTTGTCCTGCATACCATCGCCGACCTTGCTCAAGATAGGACCTTGAACCTCGACAACTTCTAACTTATCTTTCAAATACTGGGTAAAAGTGTTCTTCACAAAGGAAATTTCTTCTTGCTGATGAATAAAGCTTTTCTTCATAACTACTCCTAAAAAATTAGTTAAAAGCATTATACACCTATTTTCAGGAAAAGGAAAGAGTAAATAAGAAAAAGTCAGCGCACTTTCGAATACTGACTCTATAATTCTTTAATCGTTTCGACCAAAGATTCGTAAGATGCTAAGGAAGAGGTTGATAAAGTCTAGGTAGATGCTGAGCGCCATTGAGATGACCCAGCCTGTTGCTACTTGCCCTCTTGACTGCTCATAAACATAGCGAATCTTTTGGTTGTCCCAAGCAATCAAACCTGAGAAAACCAAAACCATGGCAATACTAATCATGTAGTCAAAGAAGCCACTAGCCAAGAAAATATTCACAATCATGGCAATGATGAGGCCGACAAGCGCCGCCATCAGAGCTCGACCCATTCCACTTAAATCTTTCTTAGTGAAAATTCCGATTGCTGCCATGACAAAGAAGAGAAGGGCGCTGGATACAAAGGCTGATAAGACGGTCCCAGGTGTATAGAAGGCTACGATAAAGCTAAGTGTGAAGCCATTTAAAACAGAATAAATTAAAAATACTGGGAGAGCCGCTGGGCTGTTTTTAGCAGCCATACTACTTGCGACAAAGACCAGACCAAGTTCTGCAAAAGTTGCAATCATCAACCAGAGACGACCATGCATTAAAAAGTAGACTAATTGGGACTGAAAGACTGTCAACATCAAAGCTGACACGAGAGCTGACAGACCAATCCCAAGTCCCACAAAGGCATATACCTTAGCGTAAAATTGATTGAGACCTGAACGTTCTTGAATAATCGTTTGATTCATTCCGATTCTCCTTTTTCTATAAATATGTCTTGATTATAACAAAGTTTTTATAAATTAGCTGAAATAAAACATCAAAATACCTGCGGCAACTGCCACGTTGAGGCTCTCTGCCCGACCTTTCATGCCAATATGAACCAGCTGATCAGCACTCTCAGCCATGACAGAACTAATCCCCTGTCCTTCATTTCCCATGACTAAAACAAAGTCTTCTAGGGGAGAAAGATCACGATAATCCTTGGAATCTCTTGATAAGGTCGTTACCAGAATGGGCAAATTGCTCTTCTTTGCCTCTTCTATAAAGGAAGCACGAGACATCCGATAGATGGGCAAGTGGAAATGACTTCCTTGCATGGAACGCAAGGTCTTGAGACTGTAGATATCCGCCGACTTATCTGAAACAATGACTCCTGTGAAACCGGCCGCATCCGCAGTCCGAATCATGGTGCCAACATTGCCAGGATCTTGGACATCTTCTAAAAATAGAAACTTACCTTGACGAAGATCAGGCTGCCCCATTTCTTCTTTTTGAATCACTGCAACAATCCCTTGAGGGGTTTGCGTATCTGCCAAGTCCCGCAAAATCTCCTCTGAAACCCAGACAGTTTGAGGAAAAGCAGCTAACCGATCTCGGTAACTTTCCAGGGCAAAAATCTTCTCAATCGTCACTCCAGATTGAACAGCTTCTTCAAACAAGTGCCAGCCCTCAATCAAATAAGCAGACTTTCGATATTTTTTTTGATGTAATTTCTTGGTATTTTTTACCACAGAATTGGCTTTTGAGGTTATAATAGTCATAGAAATATTATAACACAATTAAAGGGGGTTAGTATGCAAAAGGTTAGAATGATTGCCCAAGGTAGGGTGCAGGGTGTTGGTTTTCGCTGGGGTGTTTATACTCTAGCGCTTGAAATCGGTGGCATCACTGGTCGTGTCTGGAATAATGACGATGGCACAGTGGAAATTCTTGCTCAGGCAGACTCCTCTGCCACTATGGCAAAATTTATCCAAGAAATCCGTAAAGGTCCAACGCCTTTTTCAAAAGTTACCTATCTGGATGTGCAAATGAGCAACTTTTCATCCTACTCGGACTTCAAAGTCGCAAATTAGGTCTTGAGAACTATTGTATATTTTACAAAAAAACAGTAGAATAGAAAGGTATAATTTTTATAGAAGGAATGAAAACATTGAAATCTATTAAACGTTTTGCCCTCTCTGCTATGGGAGTGGCTATGCTACTCGTCTTGACAGGTTGTGTTTCTGTTGATAAAACGACTGGAGAACCAACAGGATTTATCTGGAACACCATCGGAGCGCCTATGGCAGAGGCTATCAAATACTTTGCTAATGATATGGGACTTGGTTTTGGGATGGGGATTATCATCGTCACCATTATCGTGCGTTTGATTATCTTGCCACTCGGTATCTACCAATCATGGAAGGCGACACTTCACTCTGAAAAGATGAACGCTCTCAAACATGTGCTTGAACCACATCAAACCCGTCTCAAAGAAGCAACAACTCAAGAAGAAAAACTTGAGGCTCAACAAGCTCTCTTTGCCGCCCAAAAAGAACATGGTATCAGCATGCTAGGAGGCGTCGGATGTTTCCCTATCTTGCTCCAAATGCCTTTCTTCTCTGCTATCTACTTTGCAGCCCAACATACTGAAGGGGTCGCAGGATCTAGCTTTCTCGGTATCGAACTAGGCTCACCAAGCATGCTCCTCGTAGCCTTTGCAGGTATTCTTTACTACATCCAATCTCTCCTCTCGCTTCATGGAGTAGAAGACGAGATGCAAAGAGAACAACTTAAGAAAATGATCTACATGAGCCCACTCATGATTGTTATCTTCTCCCTCTTCTCACCAGCCAGTGTGACACTTTACTGGGTTGTCGGTGGTTTCATGATGATTCTCCAACAGTTTATCGTCAACTATGTCGTTCGTCCAAAACTTCGTCAAAAAGTACGTGAAGAATACGAAAAGAACCCTCCGAAAGTCAGCCCTTCTGCAGGTGCAAGAAAAGATGTGACTCCTAAGCAGCCTCAGGCTATCACAACCAATAAGAAAAAGAAAAACCGCAACTCTGGCAAACAACGATCTAGATAAGACTCAAAAGGCTTAGCTGAAAGGCTAAGTCTTTTTGCATCACAAAAGCCCGATGTTTCCATCAGGCTTCTTTGTTATCCATGAACACGTTTCATATAGTCTTGATAACTTTCTGTATCCATAAGTTCCTTAGCATTCTTGACACGATCTGCCGTTGGTGGCTTTACCCCTTCAAGTGAATATGGAATCCCAAGTTCACGCCACTTGAATTCTCCCATAGTGTGATAAGGTAGGATTTCAAACTTGTCAACGTTTTTGAGGGTTTTGACGAATTTACCGAGTTCGATCAAGTCATCATCTCTGTCTGTTAAGCCTGGAACCAGCACATGGCGAATCCAAACAGGCTTCCCGATATCTGATAGGTACCGGGCACAGGCCAAGATGTTTTTATTGGTCTGGCTGGTTACAATCTTGTGCTGTTCTTCGTTGATTTCCTTGATATCCAAGAGAACCAAATCTGTCACAGCCATGAGTTTATTAAACTTTTCGAGATAACGTGGTGTGTTACGGAAAGGAAGGGCACAGGTGTCCAAGGTACAGTGAATTCCTTTTTCCTTAGCCTTGGTAAAAAAGGCGATCAAGAAATCAATCTGCAAGAGGGCTTCTCCTCCACTAACAGTGATTCCTCCCTTGTCTCCCCAGAAACCACGATAGCGAAGGGCTTCTGTCAAGACATCATCTACTGTCCGTTCGCGTGATTTATTGGTCTCCATAGCCCATGTATCGGGGTTATGACAGTACTGGCAACGCATCTGACAGCCCTGCAAAAAGACAATAAAACGAATCCCAGGGCCATCTACCGCCCCAAAACTCTCTGTCGAATGCACCATTCCTGTCACTTGTCCATAGTCAATTGTTTCTTCAGACATATCGTCACCTTCCTTGAAACCGTTTTATAGTTTTATTATATCACGACTTGAGGGAAAAACAAGATTTTTGTCTATTTTTTAGAAAGCAATCTGTTTTTCACTTTCATTTTCATTTTTTTAATGATCGGGTTCAAAATCAAAACCATACAAGGTTGCAAAATAGTCCTCAGGGCGCTCTGCACGGCGGATTTGGCGGGCTTTACCTTCTTCAGTATAGAGGATTTCAGCCGAGCGTAGTTTGGCATTGTACTGGTAACCCATGGAGAATCCATGTGCACCTGTATCATGAATCACCAGTAAATCACCGATTTCTGTATGAGGTAGTTCGCGATTAATGGCAAATTTATCATTGTTTTCACAGAGTGAACCAACCACATCTACAACCTCAACTGGTCCGTCTGGATGGGTCAGATTGGTGATATGGTGGTAAGCTCCGTACATGGCTGGGCGCATGAGGTTGACAGCCGAGGCATCCACACCTAGATAGGTACGATAAGTTTTTTTCTTATGAGTGACTTTTGTGACGAGAACTCCGTGAGGTGCTAACATAAAACGGCCCAATTCAGTGAAAATCTTGACCTGATCAAGACCTGCCGGTGTAAGGACTTCCTCATAAACCTTACGAACTCCCTCACCAATCACAGCGATGTCATTTGGCTCCTGGTCTGGGCGATAGTTGACTCCGATCCCACCTGAAAGATTAATAAAGTCTAGTGAAATGCCCAATTTTTCTTTGATTTCCACAGCTAATTCAAAGAGCTGACGGGCCAACTCTGGGTAGTAGAGATGGGTCACGGTATTGGATGCTAGGAAAGAATGAATCCCAAAAGTCTTGGCTCCTTTTTCCTTCAAAACAGCAAAGGCTTCAAAGAGTTGATCCTTGGTCATACCAAACTTAGCCTCCCCAGGATTGTCCATGATGTCTGTTCCTAATTCAAAGACTCCGCCTGGATTGTAACGACAAGAGATGATTTCTGGGATACCTGTAGCTCGCTCTAGATGCTCAATGTCTTCAAAGGCATCCAAGTTAATGGTTGCACCTAATTCATGGGCATAAGCGTATTCTTGGTCTGGCGTATTGTTTGATGAGAACATAATCTCAGAACCAGGGAAATCCAGTTTATGACTCATCAAAAGTTCTACATAACTAGAGCAGTCCACACCACAACCTTCCTCTTTGAGGATTTTCAAGATGGCTGGGGTTGGAGTGGCCTTGACTGCAAAATATTCCTTAAAGCCCTTGTTCCAGGAAAAAGCTTTGTTGACGGCTCTTGCTTTTTCGCGAATTCCCTTCTCGTCATATAAATGAAAGGGAGTCGGGAACTCTGCAACAATCGTTTCCAAATCTTCATGGCTGATAAATGGTGTTTTCATAAGCATCCTTCTATTCTGTTTGCAAAGAAAGGCTGGGACAATCGTTCCAACCTTTAGTTCTATCTCTTATTTGTCTTCGTCAAAGATATTTCCAATCTCAACATCGATGGATTGGTTCTTAACATCAATATTGGTTACTTTCAAGAGCGACTTGTAATCGAACTGCTTTTCACGTTCTTCTTGGGCATTGTCTGCAAAGACTGCAACGCCAGCTAGTTCAGAGTCAAACTCACGCAAGAGACTAATCATCCCGTTGACCGTTCCGCCGCCTTTCAAAAAGTCATCCACGATCAAGACACGACTGCCTGCCTTGAGACTGCGTTTTGAAAGGAACATTTTCTCAATACGGTCACCGCTGGAACCTGAAACATAGTTGACGCTGACCGTTGAACCTTCGGTAATTTTCAAGTCACGGCGCACAATGACAAATGGAACATTGAGGACATTGGCAACTGCATTTGCGAGTGGCACACCTTTTGTTGCTACTGTCATAACGGCATCGATTTTTTGGTCCATAAAGCTCTTGGCAATGATGCGCCCAATATTTTTCAAAATGGCAGGTGTACTGAGCAAATCAGACAGGTAGATGTAGCCACCTGGCAAGATACGGTCGCTTTCTGAAAGTTTGTCACGCAAGTCTGCGATCATTTCTTTGGCTTCATGACTCGAGATTGATGGTGTAAAGATAACGCCACCACCTGCTCCAGTCACAGTCTGAATATGGCCGATTTCGATTTCCTCAAAGGCACGCTTGATAATCACGATGTCCTCTGAAATCGATGATTTAGCAGATTCGTACTTTTCTGCAAAGGTGTTGAGACTTGTTAGTTTGTATGGATTATTAATCAAATAGTTGGAAATGACAACCATCCGATCACTTCTTCTTAATTTCATTTTTATTTACCATTCCATTTAATTTTGATATTTTATCCATTATACCACATTCACATAAAAAAACGAACATTATTGCGTAAAAAATGCTCGTTTTTCTTAAATTATTAATCTAAATCTGGTTTATAGAAGGAACGATTGTCCATAGCGAAGATTTTATTGGTCATCTCTCCTTTGTCCACCAAAGCTAGAGCTGTTGACATCATCATCATGCTGGCATCTAGATTGTCAATCATATGAATAATCTCTGCCTCCATAATGCGTGGACGGACTGGACTTCCATACTCCAGCAAGCCATGGTGACTGAGGATGACATGGCGCAGTAGCACCACTTCTTCTCTAGTATCATCGATGCCCAGTTCCATGACGGTCTTGGTAATCTCACTATCTATCAGGGCGATATGTCCAAGGAGATTTCCTCGCACTGTGTACTCCGTCTGATCGGGACCACTGAGTTCTAAAACCTTAGCCAAGTCGTGCAGCATAATCCCAGCATAGAGCAGGCTCTTGTTGAGCTGAGGATAGATCTCGCTAATGGCATCTGCCAAGCGCACCATGGTTGCTGTATGATAGGCCAAACCCGTTTCAAAGGCATGGTGGTTGGTCTTGGCAGCTGGATAGGAGTAGAATTCCTTATCATACTTGGTATAGAGACTGCGAACGATACGCTGCCAGACAGGATTTTCTATCTTGAAAATCATTTGCGACATGTAGTCACGGATTTCCTTGACATCGACTGGTGACTTGACCTTGAAGTCAGCTGGATCGTTGGGTTCACCAGGCTGAGGCAAACGAAGCGTGATCTGATTGACTTGAGGAGTGTTGTTATAAACTTCTCGACGTCCCTGCATATGGACGACTTTCCCTGCAGTAAAGGCCTCAACGTTATGAGGTTGGGCATCCCAGAGCTTCCCTTCAATCTCGCCACTATCGTCTTGGAAGGTAAAGGCTAGGTAGTTTTTCCCAGCACGCGTCTGTCTCAGGTCAGCTGATTTGATCAGGTAAAAACCTTCAAACAGCTCATCTTTTTTCATGTGACTAATCTTCATATTCTTCCTCATCTTCTTGGAAATGGAGTAGATCAAGCGCAGGCTCACCTTCTGATAACTCAATGTGACGGAGCGTCCGCTCGATAGCTGTGGTACGACGGTTCAATAATTCATCAATATTGCCAGAGGCATGTTGGAGATGCTTTTGTGCCTTGACCAGAATGCCACCAAACTTGCCAAACTCGGTCTTGATACTAGCAAGAGTCTTGCTGATATGATCAGCACTCTTTTGGATATTGAGAGTTTTGAAGCCAACTGATAGAGAGTTAAGCAAGGCTGATAGGGTACTTGGACCTGCGACAATAATCTGCTCCTCCCGTCTCAAGTCATCAAAGAAGACTGGATTGCGGACGATTTCTGAGTAGAGTCCCTCTGTCGGAACAAATAAAACTCCAAAATTGGTCGTCCGAGGTGGCGCTAGATACTTGCTCTTGATATCCTTGGCAAAGCGCTTGACGCTAGCTAGGAGTGACTTGCGACAACGTTCGATTTCGTCCTTATCGCCTGCTTCATAGGCTTCTTCTAGGCGATAATAATCCGCCAATGGAAACTTAGAGTCAATCGGTAGGTAGACGTATTCCTGGTCACCCTGTCCAGGCAACTTGATAGCGTACTCTACTCGTTCACTGGAGTTTTCAACTGTTGCAAATTCTCGTTCGTACTGGCTAGGAGTCATGATGTCTTCGATGATTTGCCCCAGTTGCAATTCTCCCAGAATCCCTCGCGTCTTGGTTCCAGAGAGAACCTTGTTGAGTGCACCGACATCGCGGGCAACTGTCTGCATTTCTCCTAGGCCACGATTGACAGACTCCAATTGCTTGGAAACTGTCTCAAAGGAAGCCTGCAAGCGCGTCTGCAAGGTCTTCTCTAACTTTTCCTCGACCGTCTGGCGCATTTGTTCTAAACGTTGCTCATTTGATTCCTGCAGGGCTTGAAGGCGTTGGTCGGTCTTATCTCTAGTTTGCAAAAGATTATCTGTCATTTCTTGACGGACTTGCGTCAGGCCTTGGTGCAACTCCATTCGCACTTCTTGCAAACGGTCGCTGACAGCTACTTCCAAATCTTTTTGGTCTAACTGACTGGCTTGTCTGGCTTGGTCAAAGTGGTAATCCAACTGGTCTGATAAATGATCTGCTTGATCCTCCAAGCTCTTGGCTAGGTACTTGTCTTGCTTATCCTGCCTTTGCCAAATCAGAAAGAGTCCAGCTAGGTTGGCAATTAATAATAGTAGTAATACAGTCTCCATCCTACCTCCTGTCCCTGCTATGCAGCACGACGACATAGCCATCTGGGCAAGTTACCGAAACTTCCCTATCTATATATTCGTTAGAAGCGTACACTTTTTTAAAGAAAAAATTCTCCTCTGTCAACTCATACTTGGCACCAAGAATGGTCAACTGGCTATCCCGAACCGGCATAAAGGCTAGATAGTCGTAGTCCGAACGTGGTTGAAGCTGACTGGTCCCTTCTGGACAATAGGCAATCAAATTTTGCCCATCCTCAATCGCTATCTGGCGCATATAGGGTGCCAACTTGGGATTGCTAGGCAGAAAGACATTAGCCAGCATATGGTCAATACGACCACCCAAAGCCCCAAAAATAGTCACCTGAGCCTGAGAATTTTGTTCAAAGATGGTTAAGAGAGCTAGTTCCAGATCGGTATCATCTTTTTCTGGCTGGGCTTGGACAAAATGCTGGGCACGTTTTTGAATCAACTGACGTTCGTCTGCGGTTACCGAATCAAAATCCCCAACTGCTAGAGCGAGAGGCAGATCTTCTTCCAAGACCCAGAGCGAGCCTCGATCCACACCGACAAAGTAATCAAAATTTGTCCGATAGTGACCGCGGTCTCCGCCTGCAAAAACGGCAACCCTAGTCCAGTTGTTTTCTGAGAGTTTGCACTCGTTCATTGACATCTCCCTTAAAGACATAGGATCCTGCTACAAAAACGGTCGCTCCAGCTTCTTTGGCTTGAGCAATGGTCTGGTCATCAATGCCGCCATCGACTTCAATTTCAAAGTTCAAGCCTTTTTCCTGACGAAGGGCAACCAACTGACGAATCTTATCCATGGTTTCAGGTAGAAAGGCTTGCCCACCAAATCCAGGGTTAACCGTCATCACCAAGACTTGGTCAACTAGGTGAAGGACGTTCTTGATAGCCTCGACAGGCGTACCTGGATTGATGACAACCGAAGGTTTGACACCGAGCGAACGAATTTTTTGGAGGGCGCCATGAATATGAGGCGTTGCTTCCACATGAATACTGATGATGTCTGCACCTGCACGCGCAAAGTCTTCTAGATGATGCTCAGGACTTTCTACCATCAAGTGGCAGTCAAAGACCATCTTGCTATGTGGTCGAAGAGCTTCAACCACCCCTGCACCAAAGCTGATTTGTGGTACAAAGTGACCATCCATAATATCGATATGGGCATATTCTGCACCAGTTGCTTCTAGGCGTTTGATTTCACGTTCAAAGTTGGCATAATCTGCTGCCAGAATTGACGGAGCAATCTTGTATTGAGACATAGGCTTCTCCTTATTTTGGAATTTTTTTGCTGACTTTTTTATAGGTTTCTCTGCGATTTTCAATTTCACTGAGGAATTGCAGGTAGTTGTCAAAACGGAAGGTTGCAATGGTACCCTCTTCAACAGCTGGTTTGACCGCACAAGACGGTTCATGGGTATGGGTACAAGTACGGAATTTACAGTCTCGACTGACACTGGCAATCTCTGGAAAGGCCTGATTGAGGTCTTCAGCCGTTGACACTTCATAATCCAGCGATGAAAATCCTGGTGTGTCCGCGATTTTACCACCATTGAGGTTGTAAAAACTAACAGCTCGAGTGGTATGACGACCGCGACCCAGACTGTCTGAGATTTCTCCTGTTTCAAGATTGAGGTCTGGTGCGATTTTATTGAGGAGGGTTGATTTTCCAACACCTGTCTGCCCCATAAAGACCGTCACTTTTCCTGTCAACAAGGGCAAAAGTTCTTCTTTACTAGTCACAAAGTCGTAACCAATGGCACCATAGGTCTGCTGGTAAAAATCGAGTTCTCCTCTATCTTCCAGCAAGTCCATTTTAGAAATATAGACGATAGGATGGATGCCCTTGTGCTCCAAAAGAACCAAGAAACGATCCAGCAAATTACTGTTGAAGTCCGGTTCCTTGACGGACATGATTACCACAGCTTGATCAATATTGACAATAGGCGGACGGACGAGACTATTTTTTCGTTCGTGAATCTTGAGAATATAACCTTCGGAATTTTCCTCGGCAGAAAAGTCTACCCAATCCCCAACATAGGGCGTATGGCCTTTTTTACGGAAATTTCCACGCGCGCGTGTCTGGTAAACTTGACCACCACTCTCTACATAGTAGAATCCTGCCAAGGCTTTAATAATTTGTCCCTGCATCTTAGAGTCCTTGTCCTTTAAGCGCATCAGCTAGACTGGCAAACTCTTCCAAGCTAAGTGCTTCCCCACGCACAGATGGTGACAAGCCTGCCTGATCCAAAGCCTTGGTCAGCTTATCCTTGACTTCCTCAGTCTTTCCAAAATAGCCTGTCAAGTTATTCCACAAGGTCTTGCGACGATGAGTGAAGCTAGCCTTGGAAACCTTAAAGAAGAAGTTCTCATCTTTCACTGCTACAGCAGGCTCTGGACGGCGCACCATTTTTAAAATGGCTGAGTCCACGTTTGGGGCTGGCACAAAGACCGTACGAGGCACGATGAAGGCAACCTTTGCTGTCATATAATACTGCACAGCAATCGACAAGCTACCATAAGCCTTGGTGTTAGGTTGGGCTGAGATACGATCCGCCACTTCTTTTTGCATCATGACGACAAACTCACTAAATGGAATGCCACTTTCAATCAAGTGCATGAGAATAGGCGTCGTGATATAGTATGGCAAGTTAGCCACTACCTTAATTGGCAGATTAGGATTTTTGAAATTCTGGATATGCTGCGTCAAATCGACCTTGAGAATGTCCTCGTTGACCACTGTTACATTATCAAAATCACGCAGGGTATCGGCTAAAATCGGTACCAAGCGATGGTCAATCTCAAATGCCATAACTTGAGCTGCACGCTCAGCCAAAAATTCTGTCAAGGCACCAATCCCTGGCCCGATTTCGATGACATTAACCTGATCATCAATTTCAGCCGTATCCACGATTTTTTGAAGGATATTGGTATCCGTCAGAAAATTTTGCCCGAAGGACTTTTTAAAGGTAAAACCGTGACGCTCCAGCACTGCCTTGGTCACGCTATAATCTGCAATTCTCATTTATTCTCTTTTCTAATATGAAGAGCACTCTAGTCTTTATCTCTTCCTTCTAGTTCCTCACTGAACTTTTGCATTTCTTTAAAGGAGTTGTCACTGACATAGGCCCCTGCCTCATAATACTCCGTCGGGTTAATGGCGTAGTCAAAGACTTCAATCATACTGCCCGCCTCTTCAATCATACCATTCCATTTTTCATCAAAGACCATTCGTAGGCGTTTCCAATCGGTAAATACTGGGACAGAGTTTCGGCCGTCTTTTCCTTCCTTGATTGGAATATTGAAACTCGCATCTTTTTCCAAAACAAAGGAGTTTCCTTCCTGACTATCATCTGGAAATCCTGAAGTTGCATCTAAAGGAACTAGGAATTTGGCTTTTGGCATGGCTGCTGAGAAGAATTTGTAGTAGAGCCCATAAATCAATTGTTCGTCTTCTGTAGTCGGTTTATCCAGTTGCCCCATCAACAACATCCATCTTACAAGATCAGGATTCATGACAGGAGTCTCTATCTCAGGCAAATCAGAGAAATCAGGTTTTGGGACCAAAACAGAACAACTAATGCTAACTTCCTTAGTATTAAAGATTGCTCCCAAAGCACCGTTTAGATAAAAAGTTGTGCCGAGAAAATTCTCAATTCCCTTTTTATCTGCTGTATTTTCAACCAACTTCACAACTGAGTTTGGTCGACTATCAATCGTTTCCTTAAATTGATGATACCAACGTGGGGTAAAAAGCATCACCATGGGGTCTGTACACAGATAACCTTCCTCTCCTCTATCATAAGTAGTCGAAAAGAGATAAGGTTCCCCCGTTTTCTCTGAGTAGACCGCATAAATCAAATCGGCTTCTAACAACTTATCCTTAACGATTTCCGCTAGACGTTCCAACTTGCGAGTGTTAGTTTGATAGCTTTCTTCACTTTCAGTTTCCTGGTTTTGACGACATTCCCATAAAAAGAGGCGCAATATCTCTACACTATCATCCAGACTGGCAGCTTGATAGTCTTCATCGCTCAATTGACCTTTTTGGATAATTACAAACGTGTTATAAAGGGCATCTGTATAGCTAGATAATCGTTGTTTTTCATCTACACCCCAGCTGTAGAGAACACTCCCCTTCTTGAGCTGAGTCAAGGAAGAATTTATATCAACCACTAGATGAGCCATCGGTTCATCAGTCAGAGCATCTACATCTTTATTTTGACTACTCAATTTTTTCACGACTACAGAACCAAGAGCATCCATCCCTTGGTCGGAGTTGCAAAATTGTAGACAATCACCAACCTTCACACGTCCTTCTAAGCTCCCAATAATCAGCAATTCATCCCTTTCCTTTATCGGAAAGAAGCCTAAAACACCTAGGCAGGCATCGCCTTTAGTCTCTTTTGTTTCGTTAGTTGCTTCTGCAACTTCAGACTTTTTAAAAAAATCAAAGATTCCCATTTTTTCTCCTTGTTATGACCATTCGATTACCAAAACAGCTAGAGACCCGTTTACAAATCTACTTGTCTAAAATCGACAATCAAACATGCTTTTTAGCCCTTGAACATTGAAACATATAATTATCTCTATTGTATCATATTACCTTTACATTTTGGGCTAGTTTCTCAATTCTCATAACTTTTCATAGCCTCTTCCACTTCTGCCAAGGTCACTCCAAACAGAGTTAAATATCTGAATTTCTTTCCACTATTGAAGTAGTCCATGAAATTTATTTTTCTCATCCTTTATGGATTGTCTCTTGAGAAAGTCAGGTGCTCAAGCAAAGAATAGAGTTTTGCTTGCTCCTCTTCTTCGTAAGCAGGTGCATTTGCTTTTACTTCCTTGCATTTCTCGTCATACAAAAACCCGTCATATCCATCTTCTGTAGATAAGGCTGTATAGACTTTGGCCATTTCTTCCGGGCTAATTGAAAATCTTGACTTGATTTTATACAATTTTTTCATAGAAGCGCTGAGGTGATCATAGCGCCGCATATCAACTTTGACATTGGTCACACGGATTGCCTGAACCTTGATACCTTTCCAATGTTTCCGCATATAAAGCGTCAGCATCAACAAGGCTAGTTTATTCTGATAATAGGTCTTGGCAGGACTATAATGTTTTTGACCAGCTAAATTTTCAAAATCAAGCTTCATGAAGGGATAAAGCATCAGCCCTTGGGAAGAAATATTAATAATCCGACCACTTTCTGACTTTTCCAACAAGCCCTTTAACAAGGTAGAAAGTAAAAAGGGAGCAACCACGTTGGTCGCAAATTGTTTTTCCAATCCGTCTTTGCTAAGAATCGGCTTTTTGACTGACAAATCAAAATCAGCCGCATTGTTAATCAGAACGTCTAGAGCGTCTTCTTTTTGGATATACTGTTCTACTGCTTTCCTGACACTCTTCACATCAGATAGATCAACCAATATATAATCTACATGTGGATTTCCTGTTTGTTGACGGATTTTCTCACAGGCTTGCTCAGCAGCTTCTTTCCGTCTACAAAAGAGAGTTACCGACCAGCCCTTTTCAGCCAACTGTTTAGCAGACTCGTAGCCAATACCACTATTGCCACCCGTAATAATCACTTTTTTCATTTCTGACTCCGTTAGTCTGAATACTTAGTCATCACTTCTTCTACCTCTGCCAAGGTTATCCCAAATAACTCCAACCGCTTGAGTAGCTGTTTTCCATTGGAATAGCCGATGCGGAGCTGTTCACCTAGATACTCTCGGCGCCTACGACTGTCTGCTCCCACCAAGAAACCTAGGCGAATCAAGTCACCACGACTGATGTCAAACTCGTTCTTGTTTTCAAATTGCTCTGTCACCTGAGCCAGCGCTGCTTTTAGATCTTCATAGCTGGCGTGTTCGATTCCCAGAGAACGTCCCTTGGACTTAGATTTGGGAACAGCCTCATCTCGCTTGAGAAAGGCATGCTGCACTGTTGGAATGGCCGTCATAATCATGCGACGAATCCGCTCCCCATTAAAATCTGGATCTGTAAAGACAATGACTCCATGCAATTCATGCAGGCGCTGAATGCGTTCTATATCCTGGTCATTTATTGCGGAACCTTGTGTTTCATAGGTCTCTACATCAAAGTAACGTTTGAGATTGGCCGTATCATCGCGACCTTCAACCACGATAACTTGGGAAATTTTTTCTTTCATTACTTGCTGTCCAATCCAAAAATACGCTCTGCATTTGCAGTCGTTACTGCGGCTAACTCCTCAGTCGTCATCCCACGCAAATCGGCGATAAAGTCCACCACATAGCGTGTGTAGGCTGTTTTGTTTTCACGGCCACGTTTAGGAACAGGAGCTAGGTAGGGCGCATCCGTCTCTACCAAAATCTTGTCCAAAGGAAGTTCTCTAGCAGCTTCTTGGATATCCGTTGCTTTCTTAAAGGTCACCACTCCTGAGAAGGAAATGGTCATGCCAAGCTCAACAAACTTTTCAGCCCACTCAAGAGAACCTGAAAATGAATGCATGATGCCACCACGAGGACCAACTCCCTCGCTCTTGATAATCTCATAAGTATCTTCTAACGCATCACGAGTATGAACCACAAAAGGCAAATTCAAATCCTTAGACAGCTGAATCTGACGACGGAAAACCTNCTCCTGCACTTCCTTAGGTGCTGTCATCCAATGGTAGTCCAGACCAATCTCACCTAAAGCAATAACCTTGGGATGTTTTAGCTTTTCAAGCAAGTAAGCTTCGACCTCGTCTGTGTATGTCCCTGCTTCAGTCGGATGCCAGCCAATAGTTGCGTAGAGTTGCTCATACTCATCTGCCAACTCTAGGGCACGTTCAATGGTCGGCTTGTCAAAACCAACAATATTCATCTGTGTTACACCCATCTCAGCAGCCAAGGCGATTTCTTCTGCCTCACGTCCTGCAAATTCTTCTACATTTAAATGTGTGTGCGTATCAAAAATCATCTCTTCTAACCTCATTTTCTTCCATCTATTATACCAAAAATAGCATCCCTCGGCTTGTAAAAATATTCTAATACCAATCATTCTCTCTTGACTGCCTTTTTTCAAAGCAGTATAATAACACTTATTGAAATTTTCAGCAAAGGAAAAGAAAATGTTTAGAAAATTAAAATATACCTTTATCGGTCGACCACTCAAGTCTCTCACAGACGGCGAAGGGGGATTACTTGGAAAAATGCAGGCACTTGCAATGTTATCCAGTGATGCCCTGTCTTCTATTGCCTATGGACCTGAACAAGTCATTCTCGTTTTAGTCAGTCTCTCTCCTCTCGCTATTTGGTGGAGCCTCCCTATCGGTATTTTTGTCCTCTTACTGCTCGCTAGTTTGACCATTTCCTATCGTCAAATCATCCACGCCTATCCTCAAGGTGGAGGGGCTTATATGGTCACTCGGGAAAATCTCTCCCCTGAACTAGGCTTGATTGCGGGAGGTAGTCTGCTGGTTGACTACATGCTGACTGTGGCGGTATCGGTATCATCTGGAGCCGACGCTATAACAGCAGCCCTCCCTGCCCTCCACCCTTACAACCTCCACATCTCCATTTTTCTAGTTTGCCTGCTCATGCTCTTGAACTTACGGGGGTTGAAAGAATCTGCCAGTTCACTGATGATTCCTGTCTATCTCTTTATCTTCAGTACCGTCTTTCTCTTGCTTTATGGGTTCTTTCAACTGTTTACAGGTTCCCTAAACTATCAGGCGACTTCAACCATTGGACAAACTGTTCCGAGCCTTTCCATCGTTCTCCTACTAAGAGCCTTTACCAGTGGCTCTGCCTCTCTGACAGGAGTTGAGGCTATTTCAAATGCGGTACCATTTTTCAAAACTCCGAAAGAAAAGAATGCTGCTCAAACCTTGACCATCA
The DNA here is from genome assembly GCF_003943395.1 of Streptococcus oralis. Lineage (GTDB taxonomy): Bacteria > Bacillota > Bacilli > Lactobacillales > Streptococcaceae > Streptococcus > Streptococcus oralis_BF. Next base: position 30,548 of record NZ_RJPJ01000004.1, read on the forward strand.
TGTCGCTCATTTTAGGATTTCTTTTTGCTGGCATTACCTTCCTAAACTACTGGATGGGCATCACACCTCAAAATGGAGAAACCATCCTCTCGCAAATGGCAAAGGGCATTCTTGGGAATTCATTCTTTGGTCATGCTAGCTACTATCTCTTCCAGTTCTCAACAGCCTTGATTCTAGCTGTAGCTGCAAATACTGGCTTTTCAGCCTTCCCTATGCTAGCTTACAATATGGCTAAAAACAAATATATGCCCCATCTCTTTATGGAAAAAGGAGACCGCCTTGGCTACTCCAACGGTATCTTAACTCTGGCTTTTGGAGCTATGATCCTTCTTCTCATTTTTAATGGGAATACTGAACGCTTGATTCCTCTTTATACTATCGGGGTCTTCGTTCCCTTTGCCCTTTCACAGACTGGGATGATTCGCCATTGGAAAAAGGAAAAAGGAGCAAACTTCTTAAAATCTGCCTTTGCTAATATCCTTGGGGCAATCATTTGCTACGCTATCGTGCTAATCCTGCTCTTTTTCCGTCTCAGTGATATCTGGCCATTCTTCCCAATTATCCTAGTCTTAACCTTCCTCTTTTTGTCCATTCACAGCCATTACAAAAAAGTGGCAAAACAACTTCGACTCTACGAAGGAATTGAAAAACGCACTTACGACGGCAATCTTGTCCTTGTCCTAGTAGGAAATGTCACTCGAGTAAGTGTCGGGGCTATTAACTACGCTCAAAGTATCGGTGATGAAGTGTTGGCCATGCACATTTCTACTAAAGAAACTGCCGAAAAAGACCAAGAAATTCTTCAGGAATTTGCCGATTACTTCCCAAGTATCACTCTGAAGAATATCAACACCAGCTACCGTGACATCATTACCCCTAGCGTTAAGTATGTCAAACGGATATCTGAGGAAGCCCAGAAAAAGAACTATACAGTCACTGTCCTTGTACCTCAGTTTATCCCTAATAAACCTTGGCAAAATATCCTGCACAATCAAATGAGCCTCAAACTCAAATACGCCCTTCGTTGGCACCAGGACGTCGTTGTCGCTAGCTACTCCTATCACTTAAAAGAATAAAGAAAAGGCCCTACCAGAACCAAAAAGCGTCTGGTGGGGCCTTTTTCTGAATCCAGCCACTATGCTTAACTAAAAAGCATGACTAGGAATATTATTGAATGTGGTTAGCTAAATCTTCTTGAGCTTTTTTATTGGACTCAGTTTTTTCTTTTTGCCATTTTTCATAAAGTTCTTGATACTGTTTCGCAGTCACGGGATCTTTTTGCAGCTCAACATATTTGTAGTTGTCCGCATCCCCTTTGTGTCCAACAAATGAGAAGGCTCCTGTGAACGGTACAGTCTTACGAAAGATTGGATTAGCTCCTCCACTTTGAACTGGCAGAAAGAGAGCACTGTCTGTTAGCCAAGCTTGAACTTCGGCAAATTTCTCATAGCGAACCTGAGTGTTTTCAACTTCTTTATCTGCCTCATCCAACAACTTCTTGTAGGTGGAGAGACCGATTTTTTCCTTGACATCATTGTCTTTTCCTGGAGTCAAGCCAAGATTTTTTAACTGAGAACCAGAGTCTGGATCCAAGAGGTCAAGATAGGTCTTAGGATCAGAGTAATCTCCGCTCCAGCCTGAGATGTCGATGTCATAGTCCTTTTGTTCAGCTGTGTCAGCAAAGAAGGTTGCATTGTCTTTCTCGTCTGGAGAAAGTTGAATCACATCGATAACAATATTCTCTGATCCAAGTGTCTCTTCAACTGTCTGTTTGAAAGAACTGGCTTGCTGTACGTCCAACTTAGCAGTCTGGTCCACTGGCATGTCTAGATGGATTGGGAAAGTCACACCTTCTGCTTGCAAACTTTCTTTGGCTTTGGCAAATTCTGCCTTGGCTTTGTCAGCATTCAAGAAAGCAGGCTGAGCGTCGTTTAGATTGACATTAGCCCACTCTGAACCATAGTTGACTATCTTTTCATTGACAGCATCTCCAAAGTTTTTCCCACCGATTTGAACAAAGTTACTTGGTGTGACTGTGTTTCGAATGATACGGTCAGCTCCATCTTCTCCATTTGTCTGGGCAGCGTAGGCGTGACGGTCAAAGGCAAAGTTAATCGCCTGACGGAAGTCCTTATTTTGCATAGCTAGACGCGAATCCGTCTTTTCTTTATCCGTCTGTTTCATGGTTTGATTGTAACTTTGACGGTTGACATTGAAGAGATAGTAGAAAGTCACAGCATTTTGAGGAGTATAGGTAATCTTATCTTCATTCCCTTTTTTCAACTGGTCAAAGACAGAGCTTGTCGGGAAAATACGTCCATCTGTGTAGTTGCCTTCTAAGAATCCTCGAGCCAAACTATCTTGGTCTGAACCATCATAGAAGGAAAGTTTTACTTTCTCAATCTTCACATTGTCCTTATCCCAGTAATTAGGGTTCTTTTCAAACTCAATTAAAGATTTTGATGTGAAAGACTTGAACAAGTATGGCCCATTTGACAGGATGCTAGAAGGCGTTACACTTCCAAAGTCATCTCCCTTAGATTTCAAAAAGGTTTCATTGACAGGACTCAAAATTCCTCCTGTTGTCTTTGAATTCCAATAAGATTCCGGCTTGTTCAAGGTGTATTGGAGAGTATAGTCGTCCACTGCCTTGACTCCAACCATCTCAAAGTCAGATGTTTTCCCCTCAACATAGTCTGCCAAACCTTTGATTGAGTCTTGGACCAAGTACAAGTTTTCAGCCTTTTTATCAGCTGCATACTTGAGACCCGTCACAAAGTCATGAGCTGTCACTTCAGCATATTCTTCTCCCTCAGAGGTATACCACTTAGCTCCTTGGCGGATTTTGTAGGTATAGGTCAAACCATCTTTTGATACTGTCCATGACTCTGCCATAGAAGGGACGAGGTTTCCGTACTTATCATTTTCAAACAAACCATCGATCAAGTTTGTCGTAATGCTAGAAGTCGAGCCACGTGTCGAAGTGATATAGTCTAATGTATCTGGATTGCTAGCAAATACATAAGAGTAAGTTTTATCTGTATTTGATTGTGCCGAACTACAAGCCACCATCAAAAAGCTTGCGCTCAAAATTCCAGCCCCTAGTAGGAGGGCTTTTGATTTCTTCATAACTGTTCTCCATTTTTATAGTATATGAAACATTATACACTATTTCAGAAAAAATATAAAGCATTTACAGACTGATATTATAGGAAAAAGAAAAGCCAGTAGACTCGAGTTCCTACTGACTTCTTTGTTGAATTCGTTTGGATTATGCAGCCAAAACTTTGCGTCCTTTACGACGACGAGCTGCCAATACGCGACGACCGTTTTTAGTTGACATACGGTTACGGAATCCGTGTTTGCGCGCACGACGAAGTTTACTTGGTTGATAAGTACGTTTCACGATGAATACCTCCTCATAGATTTTGTATTCGTTTAGCCGGCTATAAAGTGATCAGTTACTAAACATACTTTACTATTCTATCTGATTCTGCCACTTTTGTCAATAGCTCCAAGCAAATGTTTTCTAGCTTTTCCTATGAAAGCCCTTATCTACGATACTGTTTCAAGAAACGAGTCATCTTTTCTTGGATTTGCGCTAATTCGTCCACACGAGGAAGGTAAACGATACGGAAATGGTCTGGTTCCTTCCAGTTAAAACCACGACCATGAACCAAGAGAATCTTTTCCTGCTTCAAGAAATCAAGAACGAACTGTTCATCATCATCGATGCGGTACATATTGCGGTCAATTTTAGGGAAGATATAAAGACCTGCCTTTGGCTTGACCGCAGACAAACCGGGAATATCTTGAATGGCATTATAGATAAAGTTTCTTTGCTCATAGATGCGACCACCAGGAAGGAGTAATTCATCCACTGACTGGTGCCCACCTAGTGATGTTTGTACGACTTGCTGGGCCAAAACATTAGAGCAAAGGCGCATATTGGACAGCATATTGAGACCTTCGATATAGCCCTTGACATGAGTCTTAGGACCAGACAAGACCATCCAACCCACACGGAAACCAGCGATACGATGCGATTTTGACAGACCATTCATGCTGACACAGAAGACATCTGGTGCCAAGCTTGCCACAGGCGTGTGTACATGCCCATCCATCACCATACGGTCATAAATCTCATCCGCAAAGATGATCAAATCGTTCTGACGAGCAATCTCAATAATCTCCAGCAAGAGTTCCTTAGGATAAAGGGCTCCAGTTGGGTTGTTTGGATTGATAAGGACGATTGCCTTGGTATTGGAAGTAATTTTTGACTTGATATCGTCAATATCTGGGTACCACTCTGCAGCTTCATCACAGATATAGTGAACCGCATTTCCCCCAGCTAGGCTGACCGCAGCTGTCCAGAGAGGATAATCTGGCATAGGAACCAAGACCTCATCTCCATTGTCTAAAAGCCCCTGCATGGACATAACAATCAGCTCACTGACACCATTTCCAAGGTAGATATCATCAATGTCCACATTGGGGAATTTCTTCAGCTGGCAATACTGCATGATGGCCTTACGGGCTGAGAAAATCCCTTTGGAGTCAGAATATCCCTCACTATCACGCGCATTCATAATCAAGTCATGAATGACCTCGTCTGGCGCTGTAAAGCCAAATTCTGCTGGATTTCCTGTATTCAAACGTAAAATCTTTTCTCCGTTTGCTCGCATCCGCATAGCTTCTTCCAAAACAGGGCCACGGATATCATAGGCAACATGCTCTAACTTACTAGACTTGTTATATTCTTTCATCTTGTTTCCTCAATTCACCGAGATAGTAACATTATACCACTAGAAAGGGAATGCGACAAGTTTCCTGAAATGAGCAAGCAAAGAAAAAAATTCACAACGACTAGGTTCTCACCGTCTAAATAACTAGAATGCAGCACCCTTTTCTCACATACCAAAAGACAAACCTAGAAAGACCAATGCTAAAAAGGAATCATACAAAAGATTAAACATGAGAAAGAGCCCCCACGTGACCAAATAGTCCAAACGACCACTTCTCTTTGCAATCACAAATAAAATGATGTGGTAGACTAAGTGAAAGAGAAGAAAACCAACAAAACCTGGATAGAGAACAGGCACGACTCTTTCCAGCTGCCAAAGCATCACTACTTCTCCTACAAGTGACGCAAGGATGATTCCATGATAAAGAAGACTTATTTTTTTAGAAGCTTGAACAGACTCTTTCATACTTTCTCATCCCCTCGCTGTGTCTCCTACTATCCCATTTTCTTTTATTTTAACATATCTCCACCAAATCGAATCTCCGATAATATTTATCTAAAATATGATTTTTACTTTACTTCTTTAGTGAAAAGGGTTACAATAACAGTAAGAAAATTTCAGGAGGTTTCATTATGGCACAACGTTACCAAAATGTTATGGTCGCAATTGATGGTTCTAAAGAGGCAGACTTGGCTTTCGTCAAAGGTGTTTACACTGCTCTACGCAATGATTCCAAGCTCACCATTGCCCATGTTATTGACACACGCGCTCTTCAAAGCGTGTCTACCTTTGATGCTGAAGTTTACGAAGAACTTCAAGTAGATGCTGAAAGTTTGATGAAAGAGTACGAAAAACGTGCAAAAGATGCGGGTGTGACCGATACTCATACCGTCATCGAAATGGGAAATCCAAAAACTCTCCTTGCTCGTACTATTCCAGACGCAGAAAATGTTGATTTGATTCTCGTTGGTGCAACAGGGCTTAATGCCTTTGAACGCCTCTTGGTTGGCTCTTCATCTGAATACATCCTCCGCCATGCAAAAGTTGATTTGCTGGTCGTGAGAGAACAAGAAAAAACATTATAGGAACACAAAAGGAGCCTGCTAGGCTCCCTTTTTTCTTACTTATTTCTCTCTTTATGTCGCTCATAAGCCTTGAGCTGTCGCTGCAGTTCCTTTCTGATAGCAGGTTCTGGAGCATATTTTTCGGCCCAGTCATCCGGTTTTAAGATTTTATGTGTAACTGGATCAAAATGGGCTTTTCCATCAGGAAAAACCTTCCCCATGTTTGCCTCATGCACAATATCAAAGATGCGTTCTGGATCCACTCCCATCAAGGCAAAACTGCCGTAAGTAAAATACAGTGTATCGATTAAGGCATCAACCTGCCCGATTAGATCTTTTTGGGCAGACGTTTTTTGTCTCACCTTTTCGGCCGCCTTGTCAAGTGCCGCATGCATGCTGTTAAGTGCCTGCTGGAATTCTTCCTCCGAAGAACTTGCCGCGCGGACAAACTCTACTAATTCTTCAATTTTAAAGTCTGCACGATGGGTTGCCCCTTCAACATCCCATGCTTGCGGCTCTTCCTGCGTCCTTTCATCCATCATGTGATGGAAGGTCTTAACCTTATTAAAATGGTAATCTCGACTGACAAACACTTTTTCTGAAGCCAAAACACCAAAGTGCTCGAGCGCCTTGTGGATACCATCTTGTTGATTACTTGCCGTAATATGCTTGGCAACTTCTTTGACACTGCTGCTGCCATTTCCCATAGCGACCGACATACCAACACCCGCCAACATTTCCAGGTCATTGTCTGAATCTCCGAAGGCCATGACTTGGTTGAGATCAAAGCCATACTCTTTCCCAACTCGACGAATGCCTTCTAGTTTGGAATTTCCTTGGTTTATGATATCTGCTGCAAAAGGATTGCTTCGAGTTAATTTCAAATCTTCAAAATCAGCTGTTGCCTTCTCAGATTCTTCTGGCGTCATCAGCATCAAAACTTGATAAATGGGTTGATTAATCAAGTTAAGTAGGTCATCTTCCTTTTGAGGAACTGCCTTGCTAACCATCCGATTAAAAGAGCGACTAACAGTTCTTGTCAGCACAGTCGGAATAAAACGACTAACCAGTTGGGAAAAGGAGCCGAGACCAAATGACATGATTTTCGAACCAACAACGGCATGCTCGGTTCCAAGAGCGATTTCTTTTCGCTCTTTTTTAGCATAGGCAATCAATTGACGCAGGCTTGACTTAGCAATCGGGCTAGCAAATAAGACTTTTTCTTTATTAAAGATATATTGTCCGTTATAAGTTATTGCAAAATCCAAGTCCAAGTCTTCCATCAATTCCTTGACAAAGAAAGGCCCCCGTCCTGTCGCCACTCCAACAAGCACCCCTTGTTCTTTCACGATCCGAATTGCGTCCTTAGTGGATTTCAAAACACTCTTACGATCGTTGACTAGCGTTCCATCGATATCAAAAAAAACAGCTTTGACTTCCATCCTATCCCATTCTCCCCTTTTGTGTTACAATGATTATACCACATTTCAGAAAGAGTGAGTAAATCATGCCTAAGAAAATCCTTGTTTTACATACAGGTGGGACCATTTCCATGCAAGCAGACGACTCTGGCGCAGTTGTGACCAGCCGGGACAATCCCATGAACCATGTTTCCAATCCACTTGAAGGGATTGAGGTTCATGCCCTAGACTTTTTTAACCTACCGAGCCCCCATATCAAACCCAAGCATATGCTTGCACTCTATCATAAAATCAAAGAGGAAGCTGATAACTACGATGGTGTTGTCATCACACATGGTACGGATACCTTAGAAGAAACAGCTTACTTCCTTGATACCATGGAAATCCCACACATGCCCATCGTTCTAACAGGAGCTATGCGTAGTTCAAATGAACTCGGTAGCGATGGAGTTTATAACTATCTGAGTGCTTTACGAGTTGCCAGCGATGACAAAGCAGCCGACAAGGGTGTGCTGGTCGTCATGAATGATGAGATCCACGCGGCCAAGTATGTTACCAAAACCCATACGACCAACGTCAGCACCTTTCAAACCCCAACACATGGACCACTTGGCCTCATCATGAAGCAAGAAATCCTCTACTTCAAAACGGCTGAACCTCGTGTCCGTTTTGACCTTGAGCGCATACAGGGTCTGATTCCCATCATCTCAGCCTATGCAGGTATGACAGACGAGCTGATCGATATGTTAGACTTGGAACAACTGGATGGCTTAGTCATTCAGGCTTTTGGAGCAGGTAATATTCCCAAAGAAACAGCTCAAAAATTAGAAACTCTCCTCCAGAAAGGAATACCAGTCGCTTTGGTCTCACGTTGCTTTAACGGAATTGCAGAACCTGTTTATGCCTACCAAGGTGGAGGGGTGCAGTTGCAACAAGCTGGTGTTTTCTTTGTCAAAGAACTCAACGCTCAAAAAGCTCGCCTCAAATTATTAATTGCCCTTAATGCTGAACTAAAAGGACAGGCTTTAAAAGACTATATGGAAGGCTAATCCTCTTCTCTAGAACACAAAATCAGGAAATCTTCTCGATTCCCTGATTTTTTCTATTTACGTTTTCGTGTCGAACGACGTTCTGTCAAACCGTGAGGCAGGAGAACTTCACGTTCTTCCAACTCTTCTTTATGCATAATCTTGGTCAACATACGCATACTGATAGCACCAAGGTCGTATAGAGGTTGAGCAATTGTCGTCAAGTTTGGACGAGTGAATCGTGCAATTTGAGAATCATCTGTCGTGATGATTTCAAACTCTTCTGGTACAGAAATACCGTGATCTGCCAAGCCATTTAACACACCCGCAGCCAATTCATCACCTGTCACAACCGCGGCTGTAGCCTGTGAAGAAACCAAGCGCTCTGCCAAGGCATAGCCATCATTATAGCTGTATTTAGACTCAAATACCAAGCCCTCGCTATAAGGGATTCCTGCCTTTTTCAAAGCTTCCTTGTAACCAATCAATCGAATTTTACCATTGATATCATCGACAAGTGGCCCACTGACAAAGGCAATCTTTTCATTTTCCTGAAGCAAATGAGTTACTGCATCAATCGTTGCTTGTTTGTAGTCAATATTAACACTTGGCAACTGGTGTTCGATATCCACCGTTCCTGCAAGGACAACTGGTGTCCGAGAACGAGAAAATTCTGAACGAATCTTTTCAGTCAAGTGATAGCCCATAAAGATAATACCATCAACTTGTTTTGAAAAGAGAGTATTAACTACTGAAACTTCTTTTTCATCGTCTTCATCACTGTTGGCTAGGACGATATTGTACTTATACATCTCTGCAATATCATCAATCCCCTTGGCTAGGGTTGAAAAATAGCCATTAGTGATATTTGGAATCACAACACCAACTGTCGTGGTTTTCTTGCTGGCCAATCCACGCGCTACCGCATTTGGACGGTAGTCAAGACGATCAATCACCTCTAGAACTTTTTTACGAGTATTCTCTTTGACGTTCTTATTGCCATTCACTACACGGCTAACAGTTGCCATGGAAACCCCAGCTTCACGGGCAACATCATAAATCGTTACTGTATCATCTGTGTTCATTCTGTTTCCTTTCTATATTGAAAATTTCGCTTTCATACATCTGCTTAATCCATTTTATCACTTATTGTAAACACTTTCAAGTATTTTTTAGAGAAACTTTGAAAAAATTTCACAACCTATTCCCATTTTGAAAAAGTGAGTACGATTTCTTGATTTTTGGGATGTTTTGCTGTATGATAAGGAAAAATAAAAGGAGGGAGGGAATGTTTATGGCTTTTACAAATACTCAGAGACGTTCGGCCAGTTTTGGCGTTGTGACCAGCTTGCCTGACGATGTTATCGACTCTTTGTGGTATATTATCGATCATTTTTTGAAAAACGTCTTTGAATTAGAAGAGGAACTAGAATTTCAACTACTAAACAACGAGGGGACCATTACCTTCCATTTCTCTAGTCAGCACCTGCCGACTAGTATCGACTTTGATTTTAATCATCCCTTCGATCCTCTTTACCCTCCTCGGGTCCTTGTTTTAGACATGGACGGGAAAGAAACCATCCTCCTTCCTGAAGAAAATGACCTATTTTAAAAACTCTAGCTTCTCGGCGCAAACTGCTGAGGAACTAGAGTTTTTTCTATTTGTTCAATTCTTGATACAAGTAGCGTATCGGCTGTTTGAGTACTGGATGAATAAAATGGGGAGCTATTTCCACTAATGGCTCAAGAACAAAGAGGCGTTCTGCTATATAAGGATGAGGCAAGATGAGGTCGTCTGTATAAATGACTTGGTCTTCTACAAAGAGTAGGTCCAAATCAATCAAACGAGGCCCCCAATGCACCTCTCGAACCCGTCCCATTTCTGACTCAATGGCTAACAAAGTTTCTAACAAGACTGGTGCTGGAAGCCATGTTTCTACTTCAATCACCTGATTAGCAAAACTAGCTTGTTCTACACCGCCCCAAGGCTCCGTCGTCAAGACACTGGACTCTTTGAGAATATGGATACCACGAACTCGCAGTTTGTCGATAGCTTGTTCCAAGTTTGCTTGCTTATCCCCCATATTGCTTCCTAGGGCGATAAAAGCTCGTTGCTTACGACGGTGAATGGTCACCGAGCAGGTATCTAGCGGCAAATGAACTGGCGCCCAAGGTTTTTTGAGTTCCAACTTAATTTCTTGGACAAGAGGATAAGTCTCAAAGGTACGCTCTACTAGTTTGTAGGCTACCGTTTCAATCAAGTCCTCAGTGGTTTCCTGAAACCAAGTTGTCCACTGCTGACAAAGTTCGCCGTAATGGATAGAAGCCGCCAAATCCAAGTCTGTCGCTGCCTTGGTCATATCATAGGATAAGCTTGCGGAAATAACAAACTTCTGCCCCAATTCTTTCTCACTTGGAAAAAGACCATGATAAGCAAAAATTTCCAAATCTTTAATCTTTAGCTGATCCATAACTAGTCCTTTCTAGAAAAATCCACTTATAGCGGATTCTTTTTATAGTCCCATTAAACGATAAGCCTGGTCTCGGAGGTCCTTATCTGTTTCAAATAGACCACGAGCTACTGTCGTCAAGGTTGCCGTGCCTGGTTTTCTGACACCACGCATGCTCATACACATATGCTCTGCTTCAATAACAACAAAGGCTCCCTTAGCCCCTAGATAGTCCATCAAGGCATCAGCCACTTCAATATTCAAACGTTCTTGAATCTGTGGTTTTTTAGAGTAGACTTCAACCGTACGGGCTAACTTGGACAAGCCTGCCACACGACCATCTGGAATATAGGCAATGTGCGCTCTACCATAAAAGGGCAAGAAGTGGTGTTCACACATAGTGTGGAAAAAGATATCCTTTTCTACCACCATGTTATCATCAATAATCTCAAAGGATTTTGACAGGTGTTCCTCCGCTGTTTGACCAAGACCTGAAAAAATCTCTTGATACATACGGGCTACACGAGCAGGTGTTTCCTGCAAGCCCTCGCGGTTAGCATCCTCACCTACGGCCTCAATAATCATTTTTACAGCCGTTTCGATCTTTTGTATATCCATTCTCGTTCTTCCTCTCCATCAGGTAGGCTCTCACTTGGCTCAAGAAATACAAGGAACCTGTGACAATCCTAACTGTTTGTTTCTCTTCTTTTTTATCTGTCAATTTCTGATCTAAAAACTCCTGCCAACTTTGGTAATTGAGATTTCTAGACTTAGCTGTCTCTTTCAGCACGTTCTCATCTGTCGCCCGACTATCGTCAAAACAAGTCAGAGTCAGTTGACTATTTGGCACTGACTCTAGCAAATCCAACATATCCTCCAAGGCCTTGGTTTTGATACAAGTAAAGAGAATTTCTTTATGATAGTCAGCAAAGCGTTCTTGCAAAGTTTTCAACAAGGCCTTGATGGCATGCGGATTGTGAGCCCCATCTAAAATCATCAAAGGTTCACTAGACAGGACCTCCAAACGCCCTGGCCATCCGGTTTCCTCCATGACTTGAGCAACCAAGTCATTGCTAGCTAATTCTCGTCCAACCTCCTGACAATAAGTGTCTAGGAGAGCAAGCGCCATCCCCGCATTCTCGATCTGATGCAAGCCCAGCAGACCTGTCTGGAAGCGACCTTGTCTGACAGAACTGGTATAATCAAAGATTTCACCCGCTACCACGCTTTCTTGATGACGAGTCTGATAATCTTTTCCATAGGCAAGTCTCGGTGCATTTTTAGCTTCTGCAATACGATCGATAACAGCCAAGGCTTCTGGAACAATATGACCTGTCACCAAGGGAATACCTTGTTTGACAATACCAGCCTTCTGCTCTGCTATGGCCCCTAAGGTATCACCAAGTAGGGCTACATGGTCCAGTCCAATGGTTGTAATCCCTGTCAGAATCGGCTGGCAGACATTGGTACTATCCAAGAGTCCACCCATGCCGACTTCCATGATAGCCACATCTACTTGTTCTGAGGCAAAGTAATCATAAGCCAGGGCTGTGATAATCTCAAACTCAGTCGTTTCTTGTAAAGCAGCGCTCCTCTCCCCCTCAAGCAAAGACTGATAGTCTGCCATGAGGGCTTCTAGCCTCGCCTCGGGAATGGATCTCCCATTGATACTAATCTGATCTGTGTAATGAATGAGATAGGGCGAGCTGAACACCCCAACTCTCAGCCCTAACTTTTCCAGCATATTTTTCAAAAAAGCAATGGTCGAACCCTTGCCATTGGTCCCTCCGATATGGATGACCTTAAGTTTGAGATGGGGATTGCCTCGCAGAGCTAGGAGTTCCACCATTCGTTCCAAACCAAAATGCGGTTGGTCGATCCGATAGTGGGCAATCCACTGATTGTTTTGAATTTCGTTCATCTTACTTATATTGTTTTAAATCTAGATTTTCCGCATCATCTGCCAAACGAATGGCTGACGCAATTTCAACTGCCATCTTATGACTGGCTACATCGTGCACGCGCACCACTTCGACACCCTGTCTCGCAGCGATACTGGTCACATGAGCCGAAGCGGTGTCCCGATTGCGAAAACCGACTTCCGTCTCAGGATTAACTTCAAAGTCATTCTCCTCAAGGATATTGATAACAAACCGCTTGCGCGAAACTCCAAGAAAGATTGGATAGCCTTTCTGATGCAGTTTATCCAGATCACGTAGAAGGAGCAGATTTTCCTTCTTAGTCAGACCAAAGCCAATCCCTGGATCTAGCAGGATATTTTCTTTTGCTATCCCAGCTTCTTCTGCTCTTGCTAGAGCGCGGTCAAAGAACGCGGTCATCAAATCTTCTACTGGTAGTTGTTCAAAGTACGCCAAGTCTTCATTTGTAAAAGGATCCCCAAATCCAAAACGAGGAAATATGAGCGAACTAGGGTGCTGAGGTCGAGTCATGACTGGATTAAACATGATGACTACTTGCGCACCAGCCTTAGCAACCACATCCGCCATTTTCTCATCTCCCATGAGACCAGTGATATCATTGACCAGATTGGCACCAGCAGCCAAAGCAGCTTCTGCCACCTGACTCTTCCAAGTATCGATGGAGATGAGGACATCACTTTCCTTACGGATAGCTTCGATAACTGGAACAACACGCTGGATTTCCTCTTCTATCTCAACATAGCTACTTCCAGGGCGAGTCGATTCTCCACCGATATCTAGCATGCTAGCTCCTTCAGCTATCAATTTACGGGCTTGCTGAAGCGCCTGGTCAACAGCAAAAAACTGCCCACCATCCGAAAAGGAATCTGGGGTTACATTGATAATTCCGCAAATGGCTGTTTTTGCCTGACTAGCTTTATTGGACATACGGTCACTCCTCAAGGTTTTTCACCACATTATTTCTCTATTTTACCATAAAAAGAAAAAGATGGATACGCTAGCATTTATCTTTTCCAAGTAAGGAAATGGTTTAGAAAGGCAAGCCTACATTTCGACTAATCAAAACCAGTAAAGCCAGTAAACAAAAGGCGATACCATTGACAATCATATGAAGCAAGATTGACATCTCTAAACGTTCTGTTCTGTAGGCTGTCCAAGTTAAAACTGTCGACATTCCTCCATAGATAAGGAGAGAAGGCAGATTGGTCGGTGTGTGGAGCAAGGCAAAGACGACTGCACCTACAAGATAACCCAACTTCTCCTTCCCACGGAAGATCTTTTTAGGGATAATTCCACGACACAATATTTCCTCACAAATGGGAGCAATCAGAACCAGTAAGAAAAAACTGGAAATCAGCGAGCTATTCTGAACCAGATTATTAATAGTTGATTGGTTGCTGGTCGTAGATTCATTCATCAGACGAAGCAAGGCAGATCCGAATAAATTACTTGTGAAAATAACCAAATAACTCAAAACCAAGCGGGCTAGATCTTTTGCCTTGAAAAAAGAAAGATTGAAGCTCGCAATCTCTGTTTTTCGCGCACTAAAGATAAAAACAGTTAGAATAGCAATCGACAGCAAAGCCACTAAGAGTCCCGACTGGAGAAGCGGGAGTTGTCTAGTGGATAAAAGGGCAGATAAAATAAAAGGAAGTTGGGATAACACCAGTCCTATTAAAAAAATTAACACCCATATTCCTCTATCCAGAATTTCTTGCCAGATACCTTTTTTCTTCATGATGTACCTCCTTACAATAAAAAGGGGAGATTCCCCTTTTTCTATTATACCATTTATAGCTTATAGGGCCATGCTGATATAGTTCAGGATGAACAAGGCATCCAAAATCCAAATCATCACGTGCACATCCTTGGCTTGACCTTTGACAACTTTTGTCAAGGTATAAGTCAAGAAACCAACAGCAATCCCTTGTGTGATAGAGTAGCTGAATCCCATAAAGATAGAAGTAAAGAAGGCAGGAACTGCTTCTGACATATCATCCCAAGGAATATTTTTAAGATTAGACAGCATCATAATTCCGACGATAATCAAAATTGGTGCTGTTGCTGCTGAAGGAACAATAGCAAGAAGTGGGCTAAAGAAGCTAGATAGGGCGAAACAGATCGCAACCACTAGGGCTGTCAAACCAGTACGTCCACCAGCACCAATACCTGCTGCTGACTCAATATAAGTTGTTACGTTTGAAGTACCTGCAATGGCACCTACCGAAGTTGCTACCAAATCAGAGTATAGAGCCTTGTCCAATTTAGCGGACTCATGGTTTTCTCCACTTGTCGCAACGATACCAACTTTTTCACCAGTACCGATAAGAGTACCAATTGTGTCAAAAATATCCGTTAGTGAGAAGGCAAGAATAGCCATCAAGGTTTCTGGTAAACGCGAAGTGTTTGAAATCAAAGATCCTAAACCTTCTGAACCAAGAGCAGCACCAAACAAAGTTCCTAGATCATTAATCGCTGATGAAAGATTGTTGCTAGCAAAGTCAATCCCTGACAAATTCACAACACCAACAGCAATGGCAAGGACAGTCGTTGTTAAAATAGAAAGAATGATTCCACCTTTGATGCCTTTAACAACAAAGAAGATGGTAATAGCCAGACCTGCAAGAGCCACCAATACTGCTGGAGTATTGAAGTCTACCAAGCCTGGAACGGCAGCTGAATTTGCTGTAAGTGCAGCTTGAGCCTTGTCTGCTCCTTCACCTGCTACCGTATAAGTACCTGGATCGATTGAGAATTTCAAGAGACCGGCATTCTTAATCCCAACATAGGCAAGGAAAACACCAATACCAGCCGAAATAGCTGAACGAAGTGTTGCAGGAATAGATTCGATGATCATTTTACGAACATTTGTCAAGGTAATAATCAGTGAAATAATTCCACAGATGAAGACCATACCAAGAGCTTCTTTCCAAGTATAGCCCATCCCAAATACAACTGTAAATGTGAAGAAAGCATTTAGTCCCATACCTGGTGCTTGTGCGTACGGCAAATTAGCATAGAAAGCCATCATCAAAGTACCGACTACAGAACCGATAATCGTTGCCAAGAACACACCTTGAACAGGCATACCCGTTTGGGAAAGCATTTGAGGGTTTACAAAGAGAATATAACTCATTGCAAAGAATGTTGTTAAACCAGCAAGCACCTCTGTACGGACATCTGTCCCGTGCTCTTTTAGTTTAAATAGTTTGTCCATCTTTAATCTCCTTTTGTTTTTTTACGAACAATATGAGTATTATATCATTTATCATTCACCTTTTCAATATGTTTGTTTGAATTATTTAACAAAATGGAATTTTTATTTTTTGTTTTGAGTCTGTTTTTCTTCTTTCTTTTTGATATAATAGTAGACATCTTATCTGGAAACGACTAGAAAGGTTTATATGACTAAAAAAATTATTGCAGTCGATTTGGACGGAACCTTGCTCAATGGTGAAAGCAAGCTCTCCGATTTTACCAAAAAGACAATCAAAAAAATTACTGAAAAGGGGCACCATGTTGTCATCACGACAGGCCGTCCTTACCGCATGGCGAAGAACTTCTACCGTGAACTAGAGTTGCATACTCCCATGATTAACTTTAATGGTTCCCTCACCCATCTACCCGGACAGACTTGGGCGCATGAAAAGTGCTTGACCTTGGACAAAAAATACCTCTTGGACATGGTCCAACGCAAAGAGGATATCCAAGCTGACTTTATTGCAGGGGAATACCGTAAGAAATTCTACATTACAGCTCCTAATGAAGAAATCGCAGATCCAAAATTATTTGGTGTGGAAAATTTCCAACCCGAGAATCAATTCAAGCCTGAACTGGTGACCAAGGACCCCAACTGCATCCTCTTGCAAACAAGGGCTGAAGACAAATACGCTCTAGCGGACGAGATGAATCGTTTTTATCAACACCAACTATCCATCAATACCTGGGGAGGCCCCCTCAACATCCTCGAATGTACACCAAAAGGGGTCAACAAAGCCTTTGCCTTAGAATACTTGCTCAATGTTATGAACCGTGACAAAAAAGACCTGATTGCCTTTGGAGATGAACACAATGACACCGAAATGCTGGCTTTTGCAGGCAAGGGATATGCCATGAAAAATGCCAATCCCGATTTACTACCATATGCAGATGAGCAACTCTCTCTGACAAACGATGAAGATGGTGTTGCCCACGCTTTACAAAATTTGTTCCTATAAAAGGAAAGATTGCAGGGACGCAATCTTTCCTTTTTGTTTTCATTCTGTTTTCACAAAAGCAGCTCATTTTCTGTATTTTTATATTAAATTCTCTATTACCATTTTCACGCATTTTTCAAAAAGTATTAATATATTAACATTTTCAAAAAGTCATTCTATGAAAACTTTTACATCTTTTGAGAAAAAGTAGTTGCTTTTTAAATGAAAACGGTTTATACTTAATTAGGCTTAAAGTTTTCTTAAACACACAGTCAAACATTTTATAAGGAGGAATGACAATAATGAGTATCGGAATCATTATTGCGAGCCACGGCGAATTTGCTGCGGGTATTCATCAATCAGGATCTATGATCTTTGGTGAACAAGAAAAGGTTCAAGTTGTAACCTTTATGCCAAATGAAGGTCCAGATGACCTTTACGCTAAATTCAAAAACGCTGTGGCTGCATTTGACGCAGAAGATGAGGTTCTAGTATTGGCTGACCTTTGGAGTGGATCTCCATTCAATCAAGCTAGCCGCGTGATGGGAGAAAATCCAGAACGTAAATTTGCCATCATCACAGGACTTAACTTGCCGATGTTGATCCAAGCCTACACTGAGCGCCTTATGGACGCTACTGCAGGTGTGGAAAAAGTCGCTGCGAATATCATTAAAGAAGCCAAAGATGGCATCAAAGCTCTTCCAGAAGAGCTTAACCCAGTTGAGGAAGTTGCAACTGCTGCAGCTGCTCCTGCTGCCCAAGCTGCTATTCCAGAAGGAACAGTTATCGGTGACGGTAAACTGAAAATCAATCTTGCTCGTCTAGACACTCGTCTCCTTCACGGTCAGGTTGCAACTGCTTGGACACCAGATTCAAAAGCAAATCGTATCATCGTTGCTTCAGACAACGTTGCAAACGACGACTTGCGTAAAGAATTGATCAAACAAGCAGCTCCTAACGGAGTAAAAGCAAACGTTGTTCCAATTCAAAAATTGATCGACGTTGCAAAAGACCCACGTTTCGGTGACACTCATGCCCTTATCTTGTTTGAAACTCCACAAGATGCACTTCGTGCTATCGAAGGTGGCGTGCCAATCAAGACCCTTAACGTTGGTTCTATGGCTCACTCAACAGGTAAAACAATGATCAACAACGTTTTGTCTATGGACAAAGAAGACGTTGCAACCTTTGAAAAAATGCGTGACCTCGGTGTTGAATTTGACGTACGTAAAGTACCAAACGACACGAAAAAAGATTTGTTTGACTTGATTAAGAAAGCAAACGTTCAATAATTTTAATCTGTTTCTATCATTTTTGAAAACAGGATTAAATACTTTATTAAAACTAAATAGAAAAGGAATAAAACCATGTCAGATATTTCAATCATTTCTGCTATCTTGGTTGTAGTTGTTGCCTTCCTTGCAGGTCTTGAAGGTATCCTCGACCAATTCCAATTCCATCAACCAATCGTCGCATGTACCCTTATCGGACTTGCAACTGGTAACCTCGAAGCAGGGGTTATGCTTGGTGGATCTCTTCAAATGATCGCCCTTGGTTGGGCAAACATCGGAGCTGCCGTAGCTCCTGACGCTGCTCTTGCATCTGTTGCTGCAGCAATCATCTTGATCAAAGGTGGTAACTTTACTACTGATGGTATCGCCGTTGCAACGGCAACAGCTATCCCTCTTGCTGTAGCTGGACTTTTCTTGACAATGATTGTTCGTACAATCTCAGTTGCCTTAGTTCACTCAGCTGATGCTGCTGCTAAAGACGGAAACATTGCAGCTGTTGAGCGTGCTCACTTTGTTGCACTTCTTCTTCAAGGTCTTCGTATTGCAATCCCTGCTGCCTTCCTTATCGCTATCCCAGCTTCTGCTGTTCAAGATGCTCTCAAATTGATGCCAGACTGGTTGAACGGTGGTATGGCTGTCGGTGGTGCTATGGTCGTTGCCGTTGGTTACGCTATGGTTATCAACATGATGGCAACTCGTGAAGTATGGCCATTCTTCGCTATCGGTTTTGCTCTTGCAGCAATCTCTCAATTGACTTTGATTGCCCTTGGTGTCATCGGTGTTGCCCTTGCCTTCATCTACCTTAACCTTACAAAACAAGGTGGAAACGGTGGCGGCGGAGCTGCAACTTCTAACGACCCAATCGGTGATATCCTAGAAGACTACTAGAAAGGGGAACAATCATGGCTGAAAAAATTCAATTATCAAAATCAGATCGTCAAAAAGTTTGGTGGCGTTCACAATTCCTTCAAGGTTCTTGGAACTACGAACGTATGCAAAACTTGGGTTGGGCTTACTCATTGATCCCAGCTATCAAAAAATTGTACACTAAAAAAGAAGACCAAGCGGCTGCTCTTGAGCGCCACCTTGAATTCTTCAACACTCACCCATACGTCGCTGCTCCAATCATGGGGGTTACTCTTGCACTTGAAGAAGAGCGCGCTAACGGTGTTGAAATCGACGACGCGGCTATCCAAGGGGTTAAAATCGGTATGATGGGACCTCTTGCTGGTATCGGTGACCCAGTATTCTGGTTTACAGTTCGTCCTATCCTTGGAGCTCTTGGTGCATCACTTGCTGCATCTGGTAACCTTGTTGGTCCACTTCTCTTCTTCTTCGGATGGAATGCTATCCGTATGGCCTTCCTATGGTACACACAAGAGTTCGGTTACAAAGCTGGATCTGAGATCACTAAAGACATGTCTGGTGGTATCTTGAAAGACATCACTAAAGGTGCTTCTATCCTTGGTATGTTCATCCTTGCCGTTCTTGTACAACGTTGGGTATCCATCAACTTCACTATCAACCTTCCAGGCAAACAATTGTCAGAAGGTGCCTACATCAACTTCCCAGAAGGTCCTGTTACAGGAGCTGAGTTGAAGGGCATTCTTGGTCAAGCGCTTAGTGGTATGAGCCTAGATAGAGTTCAACCACAAACGCTTCAAGGTCAGTTGGACTCATTGATTCCAGGATTGATGGGACTTCTCCTTACTTTCCTTTGCATGTGGTTGCTTAAGAAAAAAGTATCTCCAATCACAATCATCCTTGCCCTCTTTGCAGTTGGTATCGCAGCTCGTTTCTTCGGTATCATGTAATCTCGGTGAGAATATATAAACAAAAAAGAATCAGGATTAAACCTGATTCTTTTTATGTATCAACTTTTTCTCCTAGTAAGATAATGAAAGCACCCAATCACCACTGCTAGTATGGCAACATAGAGTAGCTGTTTGGCTTCTAAAGGCACAAAAGCTCCCTGTAGGATAAAAGTATTGGCAAGTACACCAACAAGGGCTGCAAGGCTCAAAAACGTGAGCAAAAGCATCTTGTATCGATTAAAAGGCAAGCTGACCTTGGCAACTAGACACAGACCATTGATCAGGGCAAGGAGGAAGCAAATAAATTTGACCTGACCTGGGACAGTGATAAAGAAATTGGTCAAAAGAACACTAGCAACCAGAACGCCACCACCAATCGCCGCGTTGGTTAGGATATCTCTCATAAAGTGAGTGCTAACCTTTTCTTTATTGGACTCAAAAGTCAGGAAGAAGGATGGAATCCCAATCGTAATGGCTGAAATGATTGTAAACTGAATGGGGATAAAGGCAAATTCCAAACCAAATACCACACTCAAAATGGCAAAAACGATGGAGAAGAAGGTCTTTGTTAGAAAAAGAGAGGCTACCTTTTGGATGTTGTTAATGACCCGGCGTCCTTCCATCAAGATATCATAAAATACTGCAAAGTCATCTGTGAGAAAAACAATATTGGAGACGCTTTTTGCTGCACTGGTGGCTCCATTCATAGCAAAACTAATATCTGCTTTTTTGAGAGCCAGAACATCATTGACACCATCACCACTCATGGCGACTGTTTTCCCAGCATTCTGCAAAACGGTCACCATCTTTTCTTTCTGCTCTGGTGTCACGCGACCAAAGATATCATGCTCCAAAACCACTCTTTCAAAGTTCTCATCACTCACCTTGGTCATATCAATCGCACGGGCTTCTTCTTTAAAACCTGCCTTACGAGCAACCCCATATACAGCCACATGATTATCTCCACTGATAATCTTTACTTCCACTCCCTGAGACTCGAAATAGTCAAAGGTTTCCTTGGTATTATCCTTAATCTCATCTGACAGAACGACGTTACCTAGTAATTCCATATTGGCTGGGGTAGTAATCTGGTCCTTGCTATGAGCGAGTGTCAAGATTCGAAAACCTTGCTGTTTTAGATGTTCATAGTAAGGATCCATCGGCTGGGTAAAGCCTAGAAATTCATAAGCACCGAAGAAATAGGTCCCACCCTCTTTTACTTGGACAAAGGAATACTTGTTTTTACTTGAAAAGGCACCAACTTCTTGAACTTCCCATTTTTTCTCACAGGTTAAGTAAGTCTTCAGAGCTCGGGAAGTTGCATTTTCATCTTCGAAATAAGCCAAATAAGAAGACAGTTTCTCTGCTACATTAGCATCCATTTCTTGGACCTTCATATTCCCCGTCGTGATAGTTCCTGTCTTATCAAAACAAAGAACATCTACTCGCGCCAAGGTCTCTACACAGTATAGCTCCTGCACTAGAACCTTCTTTTTAGCCAACTTCATGGCCGCTACCGCAAGGGAGACGCTAACCAAGAGAATCAAGCCCTCTGGAATCATGCCGACCAAGGCGCCAGAACTTCCCAAGACAATTTCAATATAAGTCCGCCCTAGACTAAAACCTCTGACATAGAGCAGAATGGCAACTGGCACCAGCAAGATAGAAACGATTTTTAAAATCTTATCCATATAATCGCGCAGTTGAGAAGGGTATTTTTTGAATTCCTTGCTGGATTTTGCGAGCTTGTTGATATAACTATCGGGACCCACAGCTGTCGCCGTGACCAGACAAGTACCGCTGACGACATTGCTTCCACTCATCAGCTTGTCACCAACTGTTTTAAAGACCGAATCACTTTCACCCGTCAGCAAGGACTCATCAACTTCAATATTCCCTTCAAGGACTTCTGCATCGACAGGCACCTGATCTCCCAGATTGAGATGCAGGTACTCGCCTAGAACGATGTCCTCTGGATCAATCTCAATCGTTTGGCCATCTCGGTTGACTCTGTACTTACTTTTACCAAGCAAACTTAGCTTTTCTAGAGCATTTTTTGAACGCACTTCTTGGAAAATCCCAATGGCTGTATTGATAGCAATCACACCTAAAAAGAGCATATTTTCAAATCGCAAGGTTGTGGCTACCAGAACTGCCAGAGCCAAGTTCATGGCATTAAAGAAGGTAAAGATATTTGAAACGACGATTTCCTTGGTTGTTTTATAGGGTTTAATATCGCTGATGTTTCGTTGACGATTCTTGATGTCTTGACTGCTTAAATACTTCATTTCTACTCCGATATCCTTTTGTACTACTATAGTAACACATATCTTTTTCTCTGTCACTTAAAGACTCAAAATAGGAAGAACTCCCTTGGCAAGCATCATCTATCGCCACTTCAAGAAGGACTTAAAAAAGAAGCTAGGATTTCCCTAACCTCTTTTCTTTATACTTTATTCTGCCAAGGCACCCATTGGATCCCATGGTGCAAGTACGATTGGTTCTGCTTCATAAGCAGCTCGTTCTTCTGCTGTTAGTAATTCTTTACGGACAACGATTTGGTAAGTGTATTCATCCATCCAAGCATCTGAGGCAACGAAGTAACCATCTGTACCGACCTTGTCTCCCCATGAGTTTTCAACCTTCCACTTGGTTGACTTGCCATTTTCATCCAAATCCACACCTGTCAAGACCATGGCGTGGGTCATCAAGCTTTCGCTGTAGTCCAAACGTCCAGCCTTGTCTTGAGTGAGTTGAATATCCATGCTTGATTCAAAGTCATAAACATCTGTCGCAAGGATTCCAGCTTTGCGGTTGCTAAGTTGGCCGACATCTGAACCAAACCAAACAGTTTCTCCTGTTTGCATTTGGGCAATCGCCAATTCTTTCAAGCGTTCCATTGGAACGTTGATGTAGCGAACTGCACGGCTACCAACCACATTTCCTAACATCTCAACTGTGTAAGATTTGCCGTAAGGCTTGTCAGCAGTTGGAGCATTGATAACAGAAACGTAGTCTTCTAGAGGAAGATTGACATATTTCCTGTAAAACTCTTGTGGTGTGATACCCTTTTCGCTTTGGTAGTTATCATCCTTATCGCGATAAGCAAAGTCAAATTTACGTGGTGGAAGACCTAGTGACATAGCAAGGAAGTTAAAGATTTCTTGCAAGAGGTCTTCTTTCTTAGCTTGAACAGTCGCTTGGTCTGCACCAGAAGCGAGCAAGTCACGCAAGATTTGAGCATCTTGGCGAAGCAATTTGTTAAGGATGGCATTGAGCTCACGGCTGCTGCTAGATGAGATAGACTCAGGGTAAACAGACTTGGGCACGACACCGTATTTCTCAAAGAGGGACACTACCATATCCCACTGACCACCGTCTTGTTGAGGTGTTTGGAGTAGAAAGCTAACCTTGCGGCTCGTCAATTCTTGGTCTGCAGTCGCAATGACTTGCTCCAAGAACCAGTTGGATTTCTCGTACTTGTCCCAGAAGAATGTGTGGGCTTGTGACAACTCAAAGTTTTCCAGTTTGTATTGAGAGATGAGTTTGTGGCGGAAGGTGTTGAGAGCTGCAAACATCCAGCAACGACCAGAGGCTTTCTGGTTAGTAACCTTGTCCTTGGTCAAATCCAATGAGAAAACAGGTGTATTGTTTACATGGCTTTGGCGACGTTCTAGGGCTGCAAAAATTCCGTTATGGCTGACAGCATTTTCAATCGCTTGGTATTTGACATTTGCTTCATAGTTGGCAAATAGTCTATCTGTAAATGATTCTTGAATCGCGTTCATAGATTCCTCCTTTTATTCTACTGTCTATTATAACTCTTTTCACAAAGGAAGCAACTGAAAAACGAAAAAAGCAAGGACATTCTCCCTCACCTTTTTCTAATATAAAGCAAATTAAGCAATACTTGCAAAGAGCACTTCTAACTCCTCCTTGGTCAAGCGACGCCATTCTCCTTGTTCTAAGTTCTCATCCAAGACTAGAGTTCCCATCGTCAAACGTTGTAAGTCCACCACTTCCTTGCCACAGTAGGCCACCATTCGTTTGACTTGATGGAACTTCCCTTCAGCAATGGTCACACGAACCAGACTTTGATTTTTTTTTGGATCTACTGATACAAACTCCAGTTTAGCTGGCTGGCAGGTAAAGTCCTTGAGCGGAATCCCCTTAGCAAATGTCTCCACGTCTTCTTGGCTCATGATTCCCTCGACTTGAGCCAAATAGGTCTTATCCACATGACGTTTTGGTGAAAGAAGAGCATGGGCAAGCTGGCCGTCATTGGTCAAAAGCAGGAGGCCATGCGTGTCAATATCCAAGCGCCCTACTGGAAAAACTTCCTTGGTCCGAGCAATATCATCCAACAAGTCCAACACTGTTCTGTGTTTAGAATCCTCAGTCGCTGAAATGACTCCTTGGGGCTTGTTCATCATGTAGTAGACAAACTCCTCGTACTCTAGCACTTGACCATCAAAGCGAATTTCGTCTTTTTCTTCATTTATTTGCAATTTTGCTGATTTTTCTTTTTTGCCATTGACCGTCACGCGTCCAGCCTTGAGCAAGTTTTTGACCTCCGTCCGACTTCCCACAGCGCATGCAACTAAAAATTTATCTAATCTCATAAAACTATTATATCATACTCAAAAGGAGGCTGGTACAATGACCAACCTCCTTTTCTTTTCAGATTTAGGAACTTAACTTCCTCGTCTCCAGAAAATAGCTAAGACAATCATAGCTCCTAAAATAGCTGGGATAATGGCCGTTCCAGCTATAATTGGACCCCAAGTTCCAAAGAGCAGGTGCCCCAAAGAAGCACCAATCCAACCGAGGAACATCTTCCCAAAGCATCCCATACGTTCTCCACGATTGGTGATAGCTCCAGCTAATAGTCCGATTAAAAGGCCGACAAACATGCTTCCAATCATAGATTCTCCTTAATTTGCCCAGTCTCCATTACGAAAGAGCGGTACGCGTGTTCCATCCTCACGGATACCATCGATATCCATTTGATTCGAGCCAATCATAAAGTCCACGTGAACATCTGAACGGTTAAGTCCTGCAGCTTCAAGTTCTTCTTCGCTCATCTCTGCCCCACCAACAACGCTGGTCGCATAGGCTGCACCTATAGCCAAGTGGTTTGATGCATTTTCATCAAAAAGGGTGTTAAAGAAGGTAATGCCTGACTGAGAAATTGAACTCGGATCTGGTACCAAGGCACATTCACCTAAGGCACGCGCACCCGCATTTTCAAAGACAAGATCCTTCATGACCTGATCACCCTTCTCAGCAGTAATGTCTACGATTTGTCCGTCTTTAAAGGTCACCTTAATCCCTTCGATGATATTTCCGTTGTAGCTAAGTGGTTTTGTAGAGGTTACATAGCCATCTGCACGACGGAAGTCAGGCGCTGTGAAGACTTCCTCTGTCGGCATATTTGGCAAGAATCCTTCGCCCTGTGCATTGATAGCACCAGCTGATTCCCAAACGTGATTCTTTGGCAAACCAAGTGTCAAGTCTGTTCCTGGCGCTGTATAGTGAAGGGCTGAGAATTGTTCTTTATTGAGCATTTCTGCCTTGCTCTTGAGGATTGCAGCATGTTCCTCCCAAGCCTTAACAGGATCTGCTTCGTAGACACGGCAAGTTTTGAAGATTTGATCCCAAAGGAGATCAACTGCTTCTTCGTCGCTCGCAGCATTTGGAAAGACTTTCTTAGCCCACTCAAGTCCAGCAGCGGCTGCCACAGTCCAGCTAACCTTGTTGGATTGCGTTGCGATACGCATTGGCTTCATCGCAAGTCCCATAGCTTTAGCAGAAGCCGAAAGCTTGTCCGCATCCACTCCGTTTAAGGCACCTGGATCAGATGAACGGACACCGAGACGGCTAGCCTTGTTCTCCAAGAGATAGTTCATCTCAGCAATCTTGTATTCTGGCACATTGTCCAAGCGCTCCATCGGCGCGTGGAGGAATTTCTCTCGGTTGATCACATCATCTGTCCACTGAACGATGACCTCATGTGCACCCAAGGCATAAGCTTCTTTCACGATCAAATGCGCCAACTCACGTTGCTCCACATCAATAGAAAGAGCCAAAGTGTGACCAGGTTGCACGTTAATTCCATTCGCAACCAACAATTTCGCATATTTTTCTAGATTTTCTTTAAAATTGGGTAAAACCATTCTATTCTTCCTTTTCTATTTTTCTTTCAAAGCAGAAAACAATCCTGCTAAAGCAATGGCACCAGACAAGAGTGATGTTGATAGAATAATTGTTTCATCTGCCAGCTCTAACTGATAGTCAAAAACCTTTTCAGCAGGTTTATCTTCCGCAAAAATTCTTAGTTTCATGAGAAACTCCTTAAAATTTATTAAAACAAATCATCAAACAAACTCAACTGGTTATCCTCTGGCATATTGCCGAGAATCCCCATTTCATCCATCTTTTCAACCAAGGTCGATGACAGTCCGCCACGCTTGCGGAGTTCGGTTTTAGAGAGGAATTCTCCCTCTTCACGCGCACGCA
This sequence comes from Streptococcus oralis, assembly GCF_003943395.1. Lineage (GTDB taxonomy): Bacteria > Bacillota > Bacilli > Lactobacillales > Streptococcaceae > Streptococcus > Streptococcus oralis_BF. The sequence continues at coordinate 57,017 of NZ_RJPJ01000004.1, forward strand.
CCAACTGCTTAGCAACGTTCTCTCCCAGACCATCCATTGCTACAAATGGCGGAATGAGGGTATCCCCATCAATGAGGAACTCTGTCGCCTGACTACGGTAGAGGTCCAGTTTCCCAAACTTGAAACCACGTTCCCACATTTCATTGACAATCTCAAGAGTGGTATAGAGATCAATCTCCACATTAGAGACTTCATTGTTCTTCCGTTTTTCAGCGATTTCTTCCATTCTACGCTTGATGGCATCCAAGCCCGCACCCATGGTCTTGATATCAAAGGCCTTGGCGCGGATGGAGAAGTAAGCACAGTAATAATAAATGGGATGGTGAACCTTGAAGTAGGCCACACGCAAGGCCATCATAACGTAGGCTGCCGCATGGGCTTTGGGGAACATATACTTGATTTTCCCACAGGACTCGATATACCACTCCGGCACCTTATTGGCCTTCATGGCTTCAATATAGCCATTTCGCTCCTCTTCGGAAATCTTCAGCCACAAGCCCTTACGTACCCGTTCCATGATGGTAAAGGCCATCTTAGGTTCAAGACCAGCGTGCATGAGGTAAACCATGATGTCGTCCCGACAACCGATAACGGTTGATAGGTCAGCAATTCCTTGCTTGATCAAATCCTGAGCATTTCCTAACCAGACATCGGTACCGTGGGACAGACCTGAGAGCTGAAGCAACTCTGCAAAGGTCGTCGGATGCGTCTCGTCTACCATCCCACGTACAAAGTTGGTTCCAAACTCTGGAATCCCCAGCATACCCGTCGGTGTTCCGATTTGTTCAGGAGTCACACCTAGCACATCAGTCCCAGAAAAGAGGGCCATCACACCTTCGTCATCCATAGGAATTTCATTAGGGTCAATCCCAGACAAGTCCTGAAGTTTGCGAATCATGGTCGGATCATCATGACCTAGCACATCAAGTTTGAGGACGTTCTCATCGATATCGTGGAAGTTAAAGTGAGTAGTCTGCCATTCAGCCGTCACGTCATCCGCTGGATACTGGACAGGCGTAAAATCGTAGACATCCATGTAGTTAGGAATAACAACAATTCCCCCCGGGTGTTGTCCTGTTGTCCGCTTGACACCAGCCGCACCTTGAGCGAGGCGTTCCACCTCTGCATCACGATAAAACTTCCCATAGTCCCGCTCATAGCCCTTGACAAATCCATAGGCAGTTTTGGCAGCTACCGTACCAACCGTTCCTGCACGGAAGGCATATTCTTCACCAAAGATATCACGTACATCCAAGTGGGCGCTAGGCTGGTCTTCTCCCGAGAAGTTCAAGTCAATATCGGGAACCTTGTCCCCATCAAATCCAAGGAAGGTCTCGAACGGAATATCCTGCCCGTTTTTGCTGAGTTTATGACCACAGTTTGGACAGTCCTTATTGGGCATATCAAAACCTGAACCATAAGAACCATCCGTAATAAACTCACTATACTGACACTGAACACAGACATAGTGAGGAGAGAGAGGGTTAACCTCGGTAATCCCAATCATAGTCGCAACAAAACTGGATCCAACAGACCCACGAGAACCAACCAAGTAGCCCCGTTCATTGGAACGTTGCACTAACATCTGGGAAGCCAGATAAATCACGGCAAATCCATTCCCCAGTATGGACGTTAATTCCTTTTCAATCCGCAAATCAACGATGTCTGGCAACGGATTTCCATAAATCTCAAAAGCTTTCTTATAGGTCAGTTCAGCGACCGTTTCTTCCGCCTTGTCAATGAAAGGCGTGTACAAGTCACCCTTAACAACCTCAACAGGTTCAAAGATATCTGCCAAGGCATTGGTGTTTTCAATAACCAATTTGCGTGCTAGATCCTCGCCCAAGAAGGCAAATTCATCCAACATCTCATTAGTGGTTCGAAAATGAGCTTTGGGAAGTGGAGCTGGTTGGGCATGTTCGCCATGACCGATGGTTCGGTTAATCATAGCCCCCTGTCCTAAACTACGGACGATAATTTCACGGTAAATCTCTTCTTCTGGTTCGATATAATGGACATTTCCCGTAGCCAGAACAGGCTTGCCAAGACGGTCCCCAATCTCTATCAAACTCCTGATAATAGTCTGGAGTTCCTCCATATCCTTGACCTGCTCTTTAGCAATCAATGGCGCATAGATAGCTGGTGGCATGACCTCAATAAAGTCATAATACTTGGCCACCTCAACCGCTGCATCCACACCTTGGGAAACGACCGCATCAAAAACTTCACCTTCCGAACAAGCCGACCCCAAAATCAAACCTTCCCGATGGGCATCTAGAACCGTTCTCGGAATCCGTGGCACCCCTTCAAAGTACTTGGTATTAGACAAAGAAACCAGTTTAAAGATATTTTTTAGACCAACTTGATTCTTGACATAAATAGTCGCATGCTTGATTCGAGCTTTTTTATAAGAATCTAGACTGATTAGATCAATATTTAACCTAGCCAAATCCGTCACACCATGTTTTTCTGCCACCTCTTTAATAAAGATAAAAAGCAGACGACCAGTAGCTTCCGCATCGTAATTAGCCATGTGGTGATGTTCCAAAGCCACACCAAAACGCTTGGTCAAAGGTCCCAAACCATGACGTTTATACTCAGGATAGAGGTTTCTAGCAAACTCCAGCGTATCGATAACTGGCTGGCTAATCTTAGGCAGACCATGGCGCTCATAGTTGGCATTCATAAAGCCAACGTCAAAGGTAGCATTGTGAGCAACTAAGACTGTATCCTTGCAAAACTCTTGGAATTCTTGTAAAACTTGTTCCAGTGGTTTGGCATTTTTGACATGATCATCTGTAATACCTGTTAACTCAGTAGTAAAGGCTGACAAGGGATGCCCAGGATTGATAAATTCATCAAATTCGGCAATAACATTCCCCTTGTACATCTTAGAGGCCGCAACCTGAATCAAATCATTATAAATGGCTGATAGACCTGTCGTTTCCACGTCAAAAACCACATAGGTCGCTTCTGACAAGTCCATCTCCACTTCATTATAAACGATAGGAACACGGTCCTCTACAATATTGGCTTCCATTCCATAGATCAGCTGGATTCCAGCTTTCTTGGCCGCCTTATAGCCGTGTGGGAAGGACTGGACATTCCCATGGTCGGTGATAGCAACTGCCTTGTGTCCCCACTTAGCAGCTGTCGCAACGATCTCCTCTACCTCTGGTAGAGCATCCATGGTCGACATGTTAGTATGAGCATGAAACTCAACCCGACGCTCACCTTCTGGCATTAAATCCTTGCGTTCATAGTGAACAACTTCCTGCACATCCTGCACGTTCATGGTCAAATCGCGTGTAAAGTTATTCATCTCCACATTCCCACGAACACGAAGCCACGAATTCTTCTTAATGATGTCAAACTTCTGAGCCTCTTCTTCATTCTTAACCCATTTTTGCATTGAAAAACTTGAAGTGTAGTCTGTCATTTTAAAGTTGATCAAAACGCGACCAGTTCTGGTCACCTTATGCTCCACATCAAAAACGACCCCTTCAAAGACCAGGCGATTTTCCTCAGTCGTCACGTCGATCATCTGGGTAACTTCAGCCTTATCTAGTTTAGGCTTGGCCGCAGCCTTTTTAGCCTGAAAATCAAAGGCTGGCTTCTCTTCTACTGGAGGAGGGGCCATTTGTTCCAGTTGCTCCATAGCTCGCAAAGCCTCTTCATTGGCAGCTTGAACAATCTGTTCATTCTCCGTATGGAAGGCTTCCTCCTGCTCTTGTGTAAGGGCATCATTCTTTTCTATCTGACAGACAAAAGCTGGGAAACCAAACTTTTCAAGTTGCTTTGCTAAATTAGGAAGATGATTCTTCTTAAAGTGTTCTTTATCAATCGCCTCTGAACCCTCAATAAAGAGTTGATTTCCCTCCGCACGAACTTTTAAATTCTGGTAAAGAGATTTGAATCCTTGGCTTGCACACGGACCTTCAGAAAAAACCTCCTTATAGTAGGACTGCAAAAGTTCATTTGAAAATTCCTGAGAGAGAACCTTGATTTCGAAAACAGCTTTATTTCCAGTCTTAGAGAATTCCTCACTCAACCCTTTCTTTAACTCTAGAAAGATTTCTATAGGTAAAATTTTAGAAAATACAAAATGAAATTCCCAGACCTTACTAATTTTATGAACCACAACACGCTCAATTCTTGCATCAACAAGAGCAGGATCCTGTCTCAGCTGATCAGAGATTCCTAGTTGATTCATTAAAATTTCAAACTTACTTGACATTCATTTTCCTCACATTATTCTCTTACTATTTTACCATAATTAAAGAAAATATATATCCAGTACCATCTCCCTTGCGACTTAGATGGAAAGATTTTATCATACTTGTAATAGATAAAACTATACTGACCCGTAGTCACATATTAAAAAGTGAGATGATTTTCATCTCACTTTTATTCTTAAAATCCATTATGGTCGCTAAGCTCTTTGAACCAGTGGCCTGATTTTTTCAAGCGGCGTTCTTGGGTTTCCAAGTTAAGCTCAACTAGACCATAGCGGTTTTTATAACTATTGAGCCATGACCAGCAATCGATAAAGGTCCAAATCAAGTAACCCTTACAGTTGGCCCCGTCTTCAATGGCACGGTGGAGTTCACGCAGATGCCCTTTGACAAAGTCAATACGATAGTCGTCCTGAATCATGCCATTCTCACGGAACTTGTCTTCACCTTCAACCCCCATACCATTCTCTGTCAGCATCCACTCAATATTACCATAGTTTTCCTTGATATTTTGAGCGATATCATAAATCCCTTGCTCGTAGATTTCCCAACCGCGGTGAGGATTGATCTTACGACCAGGCATGACATAAGGTTCATAGAAATGCTCTGGCAAGAGTGGGCTATCAGGATGCTTAGCAAATCGAGGTGCCATAACGCGCAAAGGCTGATAGTAGTTGACACCAAGGAAATCTACTGTATTGTCACGAATGACTTCCAATTCTTCAACAGTGTACTCTGGCAGCAAATCATGCTCTGCTAAAATCTCTACTAATTCTTCTGGATAAGCTCCTAAAACAGACGGATCTAGGAAAGATTGAGCTTGGAAGAGATCGGCAATGCGAGCAGCCTTGACATCCGCAGGATGCTGGCTACGTGGATAAGCTGGCGTCAAATTGAGGACAATCCCAATCTTGGAATCAGGCAAAACTTCATGACAGGCCTTAACCGCAAGACTACTAGCCAGTTGTGTGTGATAGGCAACCTTAACCGCTGCTTTGGCATTCACCTTGTGAGGATAGTGAGCATCGTAAAAATAGCCAAACTCCACGGGAACAATGGGCTCATTAAAGGTAATCCATTGGTCCACCAAGTCACCGTAAGTTTCAAAACAAAAACGAGCATAGTCTTCATAAGCTGAGACAGTTGCCTTATTTTCCCAGCCATCGCCGTCTTCTTGGAGGGCAAATGGCAGGTCGAAGTGATAGAGATTGACTAAGAGACGAATCCCCTTGGCCTTAATAGCCTCAAAAACCTGACGGTAGAAAGCCACCCCTTGCGGATTGACCTCTCCACGACCTTGCGGGAAAATACGAGACCACTGAATAGAAGTTCGGAAGGCTGTATGCCCAGTCTCTAACAAGAGCTCAATATCCTTCTCCCAGTTTTCGTAAAAAGTCGATGTTTTGTCAGGTCCAATTCCATTGTAGTAGCGATTGGGTTCCACCTGATACCAATAATCCCAGAGATTATCTCCCTTGCCATCACCTGGCACTCGTCCTTCTGTCTGTGGTCCAGAAGTGGAGGAACCCCAAACAAAATCCTTTGGAAATTTTAGCATTGTTATACCTCTTAACTTGATTATGTCCTTATTCACTTCCATTATATAGAAAAAACAAGGTAAAAACTAGTTACATTTTTGCCTTGTTTTTCTTCTGATTATAGTTTTTATTTCTTGCTTAGGATTTCAAGCGTTTCAAGCAAGTTGTCTGCGTGAACTTCGATGGTGTCACCAGTCGCCTTAATCTTAACTTCTACGATGCCATCGGCTGCTTTTTTCCCAACAGTGATACGGATTGGCAACCCAATCAAGTCGCTATCGCTGAATTTAACACCGACACGTTCGTTACGGTCGTCTGTCAAGACTTCGTAACCAGCTCCCATCAAGCTTGCTTCAAGTTTTTCTGTCAAGACTTGCGCTTCTTCGTCCTTGACATTGACAGTGATCAGGTGCACATCAAATGGTGCCAATTCTTTAGGGAAGTTGATTCCCCAAGCATAGCGGAATTCACCCTTAGGAGTTTTATTGACAAAGAGACGAGCGTGTTGTTCCATAACTGCTGAGAGAAGACGGCTAACACCGATACCGTAACATCCCATGATGATTGGCACAGCACGACCATTCTCGTCCAAAACATCTGCGCCCATACTTGCTGAATAACGAGTTCCGAGTTTGAAAATATGACCGATCTCGATACCACGCGCAAAGTTAAGGACACCTTGTCCGTCTGGTGAAATTTCACCCTCACGAACTTCACGTATATCCACATATTCTGCGGTAAAGTCACGACCTGGATTCACACCCGTCAAGTGGTAGCCATCTTCGTTAGCCCCTACAACAGCATTGCGAACATCTTGTACCTTACGGTCTGCAATGATTTTCACATTTTCTGGCAAACCAACTGGGCCAAGCGAACCAAAGCCAGCTGAGATAACATTTGCTACTTCTTCCTCGCTAGCAACGTCAAAGAAATCTGCACCCAAATAGTTTTTCAACTTGACTTCGTTGAGTTGGTCATTTCCAACTAGAAGGGCTGCAACAAGCTCACCATCTGCCATGTAGAAGAGGGTTTTGATTGTTTGTTCTTCTGGAACGTTGAGGAAGGCTGCGACTTCATCGATGGATTTAACACCTGGAGTTTCGACGCGAGCCACTTCTTCTTCCGCAACGACACGGTTGCTTGGTTTGTACTCGTTTGTTGCCATTTCTAAGTTAGCCGCATAGCTAGACTCACTTGAGTAGGCAATAGTGTCTTCACCAGAAACCATCCATTTGAGCAATTCTGCCTTGATTTCTTCTTGCACTTCTGCAGGAATTTCATCAAATGAGGCAACTGACTTGTCTAAGACAACCCAGCGGTCGAGGTCTGTACGAGCTGGTGTAATCGCCATAAATTCTTGGCTGTCCTTACCACCCATAGCACCGCCGTCACCGATGATGGCCTTGAAGTCCAAGCCACTGCGAGTGAAGATACGTTCATAGGCCGCCTTGTATTCGTCATAAGTCACAGCCAAACTATCGTAATTAGCATGGAAACTATAACCATCTTTCATGATAAATTCACGCGTACGGAGAAGACCGTTACGTGGGCGTTTTTCATCACGGTACTTAGGTTGGATTTGGTAAAGGTTGAGCGGCAATTGCTTGTAAGATTTCACAGAGTCACGAATAATAGCTGTAAAAGTTTCTTCGTGTGTCGGACCTAGGATAAAGTCTGACTTTTCACGATTTTTCAGTTTATAAAGGTCTTCACCATAGGTTTCATAACGACCTGATTCACGCCAAAGATCGGCACTGAGAAGGGCAGGAGCCAACATCTCCACCGCACCAATCTTATCAAACTCTTGGCGCATGATGTTCTTAGCCTTTTCAATCACACGGTTAGCGAGTGGTAGGTAAGAATAAACACCGGCAGAAACTTGACGAACATAACCAGCACGCAACATAAGGGCATGGCTGATAACTTGAGCATCGCTTGGCATTTCGCGAAGCGTTGGGATTAGCATTTTACTTTGTTTCATAATATTCCTCGATTATCTAAAAGAAGAGTCGCATAATGTCATTCCAGGTCACAGCTAGCATCAAGACAACCATGATAACTACACCAGCCATGGTGACATAGGTTTCAATTTCTTGTTTAAGGGGTTTCCGGCGGATAGCCTCTAGGATATTGAGTACAATCTTTCCACCATCCAAAGCCGGGATCGGAATCAAGTTAAAAATCCCGATATTGATGGAAATCATAGCTAGGAAGTAGAGGACATTCTCAAGACCATTTTTGGCAGCATCGCTACTTGCCTTAAAAATGGCAACGGGACCACCGAGTTTGTTCAAATCTGGATGAAAAATCAAGTTTTTCAGAGCTGAAAGGATACGGAGCCCTGAGTCAGCAGCAGTTGTAAATCCACCAACAAACATGGATAGAAAGTCTGACTTGACTCCCGGTTGAACCCCAAGAATATAGCGTCCTTGATTTTCTTCTGGAGTCACAGTGACTTGTTTTTCGCTACCATTTTCAGAAATGGTCACATCCAAGGTCGGAGCGGTCTTGTCCTTGGTATCTGCTTCCACAGCCTGGGTCAAGTCTTGCCAATTCTTAACCTCATGCGAGCCGACCTTGGTAATTTGAGCGGTCTCAACTACACCTACCTTAGCCAATGCTCCCTCCGGCATGACATGAAAGAGATTGGTCTGAGTATCTCTAACACCGCCCTGCAAAAAGATCAAGATCCAAAAAACAACAACACCTAAGATAAAGTTATTCATAGGACCTGCAAAGTTGGTGATGAGCTTACCCCAGATAGAAGCATTTTGGTACTGTACATCCAAAGGAGCAATGCGCACTTCGGTTCCATCTGCCTCAACAACCGTTGCATCATGATCCACTGCAAAGGTCTTTTCTTCTTCCAAAACCAAGCCTTTAATGAAGAGCTTATCTTCGAAATCAAACTGGGTTACCTGCATAGGGAGAGCTGTTTGATCCAGTTTCTTCCCAGATAGATTGATTCGTTTGACCTTACCATCCTCTGCAAGTGTTAAACTGACTGGGGTTCCAGTCTTGATTTCCGTCGCATCATCACCCCAGCCTGCCATACGAACATAGCCTCCTAAAGGAAGGATTCGAATGGTATAAGCAGTGCCATCCTTACCGATATGAGCAAAAATCTTGGGTCCCATACCAATGGCAAATTCACGAACTAGAATGCCTGATTTCTTGGCAAAATAAAAATGTCCAAACTCATGCACCACCACGATAATCCCAAAAACCAGGATAAAGGTTAGCAATCCAATCATTCAATATTCCTTTCTTTAGAAGAGACCAAACAAGTGCATGATAGGAAAGACAACTAGCATACTATCAAAACGATCCAACACGCCACCATGCCCCGGGATAAATTTCCCTGAATCCTTGACACCGAAATGGCGTTTAATAGCACTCTCAATCAAGTCACCAAACTGACCTGCCACACTGAAGAAGACGGCAAAGAGGCTCATTCTATAAATTCCATAAGGGAGAGCAACTGTGCTGTCTACAAGCATGAAGATTGCGGTTACCAGTACCGCACCTAGAATACCACCGATAAAGCCCTCAATACTCTTATTGGGAGAGACTCTCGGAGCCAACTTATGCTTGCCAAAATTCATCCCTATCAGGTAAGCTGCGCTATCTGTCGCCCAGACGATAAAGAGGGCCAGAAGCACCTTGTCAAAACCCGCCACCCGAGCATCTAGTAAGGCATTAAAGCCAAAACCAACATAAAAGCTCATCGCAATCGGGAAAACTGCATCTTCAATGGTATAGCTTTTACTGAAAACAGTGGTCCCTAGCATAATTGTAATAAGAACGCTGTAGGCAACCACATTCCCATCAACTGGCAAAAAAGTTAGGTAATTTTCTAAGGGGATTGTGAGGGCAAAGGTCGCAAAGAGGGTCAAGGTGCCCTCGATGGTCATGGTCTTTAGCCCCTTCATGTGCAAGAGTTCATGGACAGCCAGCATCGCTAATAAACCAATTCCTATCTGCAACAAGAACCCTCCCACAAATAAGACTGGGAGGAAAATGGCCAGGGCCAATACTGCAAACAATGTTCTCTTTTGTAAATCCTTGGTCATATCTTCTCCTAAACTCCTCCAAACCGGCGATTGCGATGGTTAAAAGCAGCAATAGCTTCCTGCAGAGCAGCTTCATCAAAATCAGGCCACAAGGTATCCGTAAAATAAAGCTCGCTATAGGCTGCTTGCCATGGCAAGAAATTACTCAAACGTAACTCACCACTCGTGCGGATAATCAAATCTGGGTCTCGCAAATCCTTTGGTAGGCGTTGCGTGAAAAGGTAGTCCCCAATCATATCTTCTGTGATATCGCCAGGATTGATTTTGGCATCTAGAACTTCCTGAGTCAAGCTCTTAAGAGCCTGCGTGATTTCAGCACGACCACCATAATTAAGGGCAAAATTGAGAATCAAGCCTGTATTGTTCTTGGTCAACTCCTCTGCTTTTTTCAAAGCTTCAAACGTCGGCTTAGGCAGACGGTCTGTCTCCCCAATCATCTGAATCTTAACATTATTTGCGTGCAATTCAGGGACATAGTTATCATAAAACTCGACTGGCAAGTTCATGATAAACTTGACTTCTTGATCTGGGCGCGTCCAATTTTCCGTTGAAAAGGCATAGACTGTGATGACCTTAACTCCCATCTTATTAGCTGCCTTGGTCACCTGTTGGAGGGCTTCCATCCCCGCCTTATGACCAAAAACCCGTGGTTGCATCCGTTTTTTAGCCCAGCGACCATTTCCATCCATGATGATGCCAATGTGAGCAGGAACCTGTGTTGGAACCTCAACTTCTACAGCTTTATCTTTCTTAAAAAATCCAAACATGATCTTATTCCTATTCAAAAATCTATCGTTTCATTATACCATATTTCCCTCTATTCTTCTATTGCTAAGTTACTGCCCCTGCTTACAGATAGACAAAAATAAGCCGCCTGATTGGGCGACTTTATTTTATAGGGAGATTATTATGAAAAAGTTTTAGGAGTTTAAGTTAAGTTTTTCTTAACTTATGGGCTTAGTATACACCTCCTAGCTTAAATTTTTCTTAAGTTTTTTGAGAAATGAAAAATCTAAAATAAGATTGCCCACTTGGGTGTACGAAAAGTATATCAAATAGCCAATCTGAGTCTAAAACCTAGCTTTTTCTGAAAGTTATTTCAAGCTGACACCTTGTTTCCGCAGTTTATAGATTGGAACTTTGTTTCATAAGTTACTTTCACAATGCACTTGTCTATCAAATCATATATTCTACACTATAGGTGGCATCTGATAAGATACGAGCCAGAAACTGCTTGGTACGTTCTTCTTGTGGACGACTAAAGAAATCATGTGGATTATTCTCCTCTACGATACGGCCTCCATCCATGAAAATAACGTGGTTAGCGACATCCCTAGCAAATCCCATCTCATGTGTGACAACCACCATGGTCACACCTTCTCTCGCCAACTGTTTCAGAACATCCAAAACATCTCCAACCAACTCAGGGTCTAGTGCTGATGTTGGTTCATCTAGCAAAATAACCTCGGGCTTGACGGCAATAGCACGCGCAATTCCTATTCGTTGTTGTTGCCCTCCAGATAGCTGGGAAGGGTAGTAGTCTTTGTAGGCTAGTAAACCAACTTTTTCCAAGGCAGATTCTGCACGTTTGAGCGCTTCTTCCTTGGGAACTTTACGAGCCACGATTAGGCCTTCTAGAATATTTTCCAGAGCAGTTTTGTTTGCAAAGAGATTGTAGTGTTGGAAAACAAAGGCTGTTTTTTGGCGAATTTCTAGAATGTCTTTCTTGCTTAATTTGGCCAAGTCATAAGTTTTTCCTGCCAATGTCAAATGGCCACTGTCAGCTTTTTCTAAGTGGTTTAGACAACGGAGAAAGGTCGTTTTCCCCGAACCTGATGGTCCTAAGATAACGACGACATCCCCTTGGTTGACCTGGAGATTGACATCCTCCAGGACCTGCCTCTCACCAAATGTTTTTGCGATATGTTCTACTTGTAACATTCTGTCCTCCTATACAAAACGCGTGCTAGATGCTTTTGCTCCCTTTTCTTTTTTTACATAACCTTTTTCCAGCAGGGAGAAGCCCCACTGAATCAAACCACAGATCAAAATATACTGCAAAAAGATCACAAAATAAGACTCAAAATACTGGTAACCGTAGGACGCTTCTACACGAGCAATAGCGGTGATATCCTTGATAGTCATAACAAAGACCAGAGAGGTCCCTTTGACGATATTATTCACCAGATTGGCCAAGTTAGGCAAGGCTGAGCGCAAGGCTTGAGGAAAAACAATCCTTAGATAGGCCTGGGTCGTAGTCAGCCCAATCGCATGCGCCGCCTCTAGTTGTCCCTTGTCCACCGTCAAGATAGCTGAACGCAAAATCTCCGATAAACTCCCGACTGTCATCAAACTATAAATGATAAAGGCATAATAGAGAGGATCAAGCTTGAAAATATCAAAGTCACTTCCTATGCTTTTGAGAAATTGATTCAGCAAACTTGGAAATAAACTATAAAAGAAGAGAATCAATAAAATCGGAGGAGTCGCTCGGATAAACGCCAGATAGACCAGAGAAAAATTCCTCACTCCTCGAACCTTGTAGATCTGCCCCAAGGCTAAAAATAGAGCCGGTATAAAGCTTAAGACCATGGCCACAATCATGATAATCAAGGTGATTGGTACACCCTTCAAGGTCTCCAGAAAGGTCTTTACAATATAGTCTATATCCATTTCTTACCTCCCTTTTGTTTCCAAAGACTTCTCAAGCAAACGACTCAAGCTAGAAATAACCAAGGCAATCCCCCAGTAAAGAAGTGCAACTGCCGTATAGGTTTCCAGAGAGTAGTTCCCTAAATTGCGACTAATCAAGAGATTGCCTGCCCCCATAACATCAACGAAACCAATCGTATAGGCCAAGGCAGCATCCCGCATGAGATTGAGAATAGCGGTCGTTATATTGGGAAGAGCAACTTGAAAAGCTTGGGGAAAAATGATTCTCCAAAAAGTCTGACTTGGAGTCAAACCAATACTAAGCCCGGCCTCTGTCTGCCCCTTTGGAATAGCTTGATAGGCCGCCTTGAAAACCTCGGCAACAATAGCCGCAAACAAGAGAATCATCGTCAAGAGAACAAAAATAGTTTTAGACCAGTTGTTGATGTCCAAACCAAGCCACCATTTCAGAAATTCTGGCAAGCCATAAAAGACTAGAAAAAGCAAGACAATCGGCGGTGTACAACGAAGGGTAAAGATATAGCCTTTGGAAATCGCTGCAAAACTCTTGTCTTCTCCTACTTGTGCCCAGGCCAAGAGACCTCCAAAAAGGGACCCAAGAAGAGTGGTAAAAAAGAGAATGGACAAGGTCATAGGAAGTGCCTGCCATAAGGTTGGCAAAAACTGAAAGACCTTGGAAAAATCATAAGAAACCATGCAAAACCCTTTCTAGTCTTGGAATTTCTGGTCTAGTCTTTGTCTACGTAACTAAAGACATCTTCTTTAAAGTATTGCTGAGATAGCTTAGCAAGCGTGCCATCTTCCTTCAACTCTTTGATTGCTTTTTCATATTCTTTAGCGAATTTCTCACCCTTTTCATCACGGTGAATCAAGGGATAAGTTGGAATACCCTTGTATGGGAACCAGCTGAGTTTATCCGCATATTGGTGGTAAGGGCCATCTTCTGCGGTAACTGCTTTTTCAAAGGACAGTTTGATATCAAAGAAGGCGTCATAACGTCCTTCTAAGACCCAGGCATAGGCATCTGCCACTTTAAAGGATTCAGCTGCTGTTAGCTCAATCGGTGCATCCTGATGTTTTTCATTGTAGCTGGTGATGACATTCCATTGAGCATTCTGTGGAGAGATGGGAACCAATTTCCCTTTATTCTTAGCAAAGTCATCAATGGTTTTGTATTTCTGTTCATCTTCTTTTCTGACAGTAAATCCGATGATGCTCGCTCCGACTGGTTCAGATGGAATGACAAACTTTTTAGCTCGTTCGTCTGTGTACCAAGCTCCCTTGGTTCCGATGTCATACTTGCCTGATTCTAGGCCAATCAAGAGATCGTCATCACTGGTACCCGTATATTCAAATTGATAGTTTGCCAATTTCTCATCAACAGCCTTCAAAACAGCTACTTCATAACCATCCGATTCCCCTTTTTCATTGACAAAGTCATAAGGTACATAGTTTTGTGTATGGGCAACCTTTAAGGTTATGACTTCAGCAGACGAAGCCGTTTCTCCATCCTTGGCTGGAGCGCCAGCTAAACTTCTCCCGATAATCGTTGCCCCAATTACTGCAACAACTGCTACACCACCAATAATCCATGCTTTTTTACTCATCTTTTTCTCCTTTAGTTTTCAAGCGCTTCTCTCACCCACTGGATACGTTCAACTGCGATATCACTTGGAATGGTACAATCTGCCCCAAGTACTAAGCCCTGTTCCCCAGCTTCTGCAACTAGTTTCTTTGCCTCAGCCTGAATGGCATCCTTGCTACCAGTATACAGCAAGCCTGTCTTGCCATTTCCGAATCCTCCAAGAACCGTACGCCCCTTGAAAATCTCACGACCTTCCTTGAGAGTGATTCCCTCCGGTCCTACAGCCCAGTTAAAGACTTGGGCTGGATAGTCTGCAAAAAGGTGAATATCATTTCGCGCCCCCTCGTAGCCACAGATATGAAGAACAGTAACACCACCAACAGCACTAGCTGCTTCCAGAACCGTTATCTCGCTAGGTGCAATGACAGCTTGATACTCTGCTGCCGACACTCGTTGATCTTGGATACTCTGCACGCTGAGATAGATTCCATCAGCACCAGCCTCTTCGATGACAGCTCGGCTGAGACTCGCAATATCCTCTGCAATCACATCCAACACCTTTTTAAGGGCTTTAGGATCTTCCACCAAAAAGTCCGCAATAAGGTCATCCCCGCCAGACACCTCCCCAAGCAGCCACTTGAGATAGGTCACAGGAGCAAAAATATTGTAAATCGCAACGATATCTTCTGTAAACTCTTGCTTGATTTTCTTAACCAAGTCCACCTGCTCTTTTATCCAAGCGTGGTCTGGCCCGAGTGGTTGAATAGTCGCTAATTCTTGAAGTGATTTTCCTTTGGCAATCGCTGGATTTGGATAAGCAAAGTAGCCATCACTCATGAGTTTGATAAAGTCTGGCTGAACTTCTCGGATAAAGCGCTTATGGCCCTCAATATTCTTCTCGATAATAGCTGGATTTGAGAAACCGTGTAGCCATTCGTCTTCGGATGTGAAATGGTGCCAAAAACCAACTGGCACACGATCAACTTTTTCACCTTTAAATGCTTTTAAAACCCATTCTCTTTTTTCTGACATTCTTATTCTCCATTTCTTACTTTTTCAACTAATAAACTGCTTGCGATATCATGCGAGCGTAGAAAGGGGAGACTGGACTTGGAAAAATCCTGAACTCCACGACATCTCTCTCCATTTTTGCAGTGCCCATTTTTTACGACACTTATGGTGACCAAGGCCAGCAAACCGACAACTGCAATGAAGATACCCCATCTTTTACTTTTCATAGCTCCTCCTTTTAGAGAACAGCTGCCTGACGAATCCAGTCCAACCTCTCTAAGTCAAAGTCATCTGGAACAGTACAGTCAGCTCCCAGAAGAACGCCTTTACTACCAGCTTCAGCCAGCAACCGTCTTGTTTCATCTTGCAATTCCGCCTTGGAACCTTGATAAAGCAAGCTTTTCTTGCCATTTTCAAATCCACCTAAAACGGCCTTGCCTGGAAACAACTCTTACCCCTGTGTCAAACTAACATCCTCATGGTGGGTCGCCCAGTTGACCACTTGAGCTGGATAGTCCTTAAATATCGTCACATCATTGCTCGCACCTTCAAAACCACAGATATGGAGGATATTGGTCCCACCCACCTGATTGGCTGCCTCCAAAACCGCTATATTGCTCGGTTCGATATAGGTTTGATAGAGTGCTGGTGTGATGCGCTCATCTTGAATTTCCTGGGTGCTGAGGTAAATCCCGTCGACACCGCCTTGCTGGATGATTTTCTGAGTTAGGATAGCAATATCTCCTGCAATCACATCTAGAATCGCTCTAAATTGCTCAGGATTTTCAAGCAATATATCAGCTACTTCCTTATCACCTCGCGAAGTTTCTTTACGGAACCAGCGCTTGAGGTAGGAGATAGGCGAAAAGATATTGTAGAAAGAAGCAATCTCTTCGGTAAAGGTCTCTCGAATCGCTTGTACCACTTCCACCTGTTGCTGAATCCATGGGTGTTCCTCACCAATCGACTCAATAGAAGTCAGTTCCTGAATGCTTGCAATCTTAGGACTATAGACATTACTTGGATAAAGGAAAAAACCGTCGCTCATAATTTTGACAAAATCAGGACGAATCCTTTCCACATAGTTGCGATGCCCATCAACACTTTTTTGAAAGATACGTGGATTATTTAATCCCTGCCCCTTTTCTTCGAGTGTTACAAAATGAAACCAAAATCCGACAGGAACTCTTTCCACTTCATCGCCTCGAATCGCTCTAAAGACTAAATCTCTTTTGCTTGCCATACCTTTCTCCTTCCATTTGGATTGAAACCATCTTACCACTCCTTTTCCCCTTTTCCCAATATATATTGACTATCGACTTGATTGGGAATTTTTATATCTATAAAGAAAAAAATCCCTGAAAAGCTTGATGTTACTAGCCTTTCAAAGATTCACTTTATTTTCATCTATTTTTCAAAAAGGAGCTGATATAGATTTTCTATCAAGCTGATTGGATTTTTTTATAACCCCTCTTTCATGGCAAAGTAAGCACGTACTTTGGGTGCCACTTGCGTGCCGAAGAGTTCAATAGCTCTCAAAACTTGATCATGAGGCATGGAACCAAGCGGTAGATGCAACATAAAGTGATTACAAGCCTACCTAAACTTGGTTCAATTTTTTGAAATAACGAAGATTATCACCGAATAGGCAATGTATCACTAAACAGTTTTATATTCAATACACTTGCTCATTAGAAAAAGCCTAGATGAACTAGACTTTCTTAGTTTATTCTACCTGTAGTTTATTGTCTTTCAAAGTCAACTTCGAGTTTTCTGTCAATTCTGTTTGTTCAAAAGTGTAAATCGTCTCACCCTTTGTATCAATCATGTACCAGGCTTGGTCTTTACGGACAATCAGGGCAAGCTCCGTGCTATTTTCGTCCTCGTTTTTAATAGACAAAGGGAAGGCCTTGTCAACACCTTCCAGAGTTACTTTCTCACCTGTTTTTAATTCTACTAGGTAGTGTACTCCATCCTTTGTACCAAAACTATATTCCCCATTAATCGGTGTATGGCTATCATAGTCTTTCATTTGAATGGAAGTTCTATCTATACCTTCAAACGCCTTTTTAAATTGTTCTTTCTGCTCTTCAGCTTTCTTTTGATCTTGAGACTGAACCGTCTCTTGCACCGCAGCAATCCGTTCCATGTTTTGCTTTTTCGCTTGTCTTGCCTGATGGATCAAGACCGTACGTATCAAGAAAGAACTAGACAAGACGATACCAATCAGCATAGCAATAATATTTTTTTTCTTCTTCATTTTCTTCTCCTTAGAGTATACAATATAGGGGTGAGAAAATGCTATTTTATCTGTTTTTTTAAAATAATATAACTTGTAATCATAATCACAAATAGAACTAATATAAAATTCAAAGCGTGAAATATTCCTATAGGATATGGCGCAACCCACCCCTGTTTGAAAATCAACAATGAAATAAAACCAGTAGCCATAGAAGTAGGCATAAAGGCAATTCCAATTATATTAAGCCAATTCACATAAAACGGTGCTTTTTCTTCCGATAATATTCTTGCGATAAAATATCCAACAATTCCTACCACTTGAATAATTATTGCTCCCAAAATAGCTTCCATTGTTTGTTTTTCATACCATTCAGCAAATGCACAAAACAATCCAATAGCAATAAAGGCTGTTGATGAGATATAAAGTACCTTGCTCGCAAATTCTCTATTTTTTTGTTCTTTATCTACTACCGGTTCAATTCCTTTTAAAATATAATCTGTAGTAACACCAAAATAATCACTCATTATAATTACTTTTTCTAACTCAGGTGTACTTTGTTCACTTTCCCATTTTGAAACAGCTTGTCTTGAAACACCTACCTTATCAGCAAGTTCTTCTTGTGATATTCCCTTAGTTTTTCTTAAATATTGTATTCTGTCTGCCATGTTCATTTGACAACACTCCTTTCTTTTATGATACAATCATAACAATTTCGTTGGTTGCATAGCCACCATTAAAATATAGAAATATGTCAACTTGCAGTTGCAAATGTGTTTTTCAATACAAATCCCTATAAATTCCGATTTGTTATATATTTACATTATACCCTTACTTATGGCAGACTAGACTTTCTCAGTTTATTCTACTGTTACTGACTTAGCAAGGTTACGTGGTTTGTCCACATCAAGGCCACGGTGAAGTGTTGCAAAGTAAGCGACCAATTGCGTTGGTACGACCATTGAGATTGGTGAGAGGTAAGGGTGTACGGTCGTTAGGACGATATCGTCTGTATCTTTGGCAACATTCTCTTCTGCAATAGTGAGAACCTTGGCACCACGGGCTGCGACCTCTTGGATATTTCCACGAGTATGGTTGGCAAGGACTGGATCTGACAGGAGGGCCAAGACAGGCGTTCCTTCTTCAATCAAGGCAATCGTTCCATGCTTGAGTTCTCCTGCCGCAAAGCCTTCACACTGGATGTAAGAAATCTCTTTAAGCTTAAGACTCGCTTCCATAGCTACGTAGTAGTCTTGACCACGTCCGATATAAAAGGCGTTGCGAGTTGTTTCAAGAAGCTCTCGAACCTTGGCATCAATGGTTTCTTTCTCAGAAAGAGTTGATTCGATAGACTGAGCCACGATAGACAACTCACGAATCAGATCAAAGGCTTGTGCTTTAGCATTGCCATTTGCTTCACCGACTGCTTTTGCAAGGAAGGCAAGGGCTGCAATTTGCGCTGTATAAGCCTTGGTTGATGCCACAGCAATTTCAGGACCCGCGTGAAGGAGCATGGTATGGTTGGCTTCACGTGAAAGGGTTGAACCTGGCACGTTTGTCACTGTCAAGCTTGGAATGCCTAACTCATTGGCCTTGACCAAAACCTGACGGCTGTCAGCTGTTTCACCAGACTGGCTGATAAAGATGAAGAGTGGTTTTTTGCTGAGAAGTGGCATACCGTAACCCCACTCAGATGAAATTCCAAGTTCAACTGGTGTATCTGTCAATTCTTCCAGCATCTTCTTAGAAGCAAATCCTGCATGGTAAGATGTTCCAGCTGCAAGGATGTAGATGCGGTCAGCGTCTTGAACAGCCTTGATGATAGCTGGATCTACGACAACTTGACCTGCCTCATCTGTGTAGGCTTGGATGAGTTTACGCATAACCGTTGGTTGCTCGTCGATTTCCTTGAGCATGTAGTAAGGGTAAGTCCCCTTACCGATATCAGACAAGTCAAGCTCGGCAGTATAGCTAGCACGCTCACGACTGTTACCATCATAGTCTTGCACTTCAACGCTATCAGCCTTGACGATTACCAACTCTTGGTCATGGATTTCCATATATTGGTTGGTCTCACGAATCATAGCCATAGCATCTGAGCAGACCATGTTATAGCCTTCCCCAAGACCAATCAAAAGTGGAGATTTGTTCTTAGCGACATAGATGACATCTGGATTTTCAGAGTCAATCAAGGCAAAGGCATAAGAACCACGAATGATGTGAAGGGCTTTTTTGAAGGCTTCAAGAACGGAGAGACCATCCTCTTCCGCAAATTTTCCAATCAAATGAACAGCGATTTCCGTATCTGTTTGCCCCTTGAAGTGGTGACCTGCAAGGTATTCTTCCTTGATCTCAAGGTAGTTTTCAATCACCCCATTGTGCACCAAGACAAAGCGTCCTGTCTCAGAGCGGTGTGGGTGAGCATTGTCCTCAGTTGGTTTCCCGTGAGTCGCCCAACGCGTATGTCCGATACCAGTCGTTCCCTCAACACCAGCTGTCTTAGCAGACAATTCAGCGATACGACCGACAGCTTTGACTAGATGATTTTCAGCACCACCTAGAACAAAAATCCCCGCAGAATCATAGCCACGGTATTCAAGCTTTTCAAGCCCTTGAATCAAAATATCAGTTGCATTTGTGTTTCCAACAACACCGACAATTCCACACATAGTATATACGACACAGACCAGCTGTGCTTTCCCCTTAAATTGGTATAGTCTGATTTTCCTTTTACAGAACCAGCAAAGACAGTATATACTTGTTTTTCTCACTTGTCAAGCATAAAAATTGGTATAGCTTTTTAAAATGCCATCAGAGCAAGATTTCACTTGAGAACTGACAAGTAGGATTCGATTACTTATAATAGAGAGAGGAGGTAGTTACCATGTGGTTTTTCTTCGCACTTTTATCTGCTGTCTTTGCAGCCTTAACTTCTATTTTAGCCAAGATTGGGATTGAGGGAGTTCCGTCCAATCTAGCAACACCCATTCGTACGGTCGTCGTCATCCTTATGGCTTGGGCCATGGTTTTCTTGACCAATAGTCAGACTGAGCTTGTCAACATCAGTAGAAAAAGTTGGCTCTTTCTCATCCTGTCTGGTTTGGCAACAGGCGCCTCCTGGCTCTGCTACTACAAGGCCTTGCAGATGGGCAATGCGACTGAGGTATCTGCTGTCGATAAGTTTAGTCTCGTCATTACACTCGTTTTAGCCTTTTTCTTTCTACAAGATATCCTGACCTTTAAAACAATCATTGGATGTATACTGATTACGATTGGGACCTTGGTGATGATTTTGTAATCCTCTCCCCCTCCACATATGACTTTTCCCCAAAAAAGCTCAATGCGAAAAATCTAATTTTTGGAAGCGATTCATAGTCACTATTTGTCTCCTTTAAGTACAAATCTATGGACAAAGTGGCTAAGTTTTTCATTGATTCTTTTCTTCCAAGAACAATAAGGATAGATCTGGTAGACGTTTTTCTCACTTAATCACACAAATTCGATCTCTTTGTTAGCTATGATAGATTGAATGAATTTTTCCTGTTGAGTATATAATTTTTTGCATCCTTAGATTTCTCTGTTTATCTTGTGATGATTACAAACTCACATATAGAATTCTTATGCGATCAAGTCACTAACTTCTTTTCAGAGATTTGAGAAAGTAAGATTTTTCCATTTTTCTTGCCAATTTTTCTTGGATAATCGTGTTTGATAGAGCTTCATTCGGTCCTCATTCTCTAAAAAATGAGTAGTTGGGGAAACCTGAAAGTTCAAAATATCCTCTATACCATAAGGCGCAAAGAGCTCCAAAGTTGCGTCGGCATGCAAGCGGAGTCCTATCGCCGTACATCGTTCTGGATACTTACTCATGGCATCACAAGAACTCGTGTAAGGCACAGTGTGGGGACTGTGCAGATGCATATAGACTTGATTTTTCAACTCCCACTGATATCGAGGGAAATCTTCTCTCAGCTTTTTCTCTAGGGATACTGTTTCCTCATAAGAAACATCTGGATCAAAGAAAATCACATCCACGTCCGTTTCATGATCAAAAGGGGATTTGTCTGACAAGAGATTCCAGATGAAATTTCTAACCGAACCCGCTGCCAACCACGAGTCTTTCAGAGCAAGGTTTCGGATGATGGTTAAAATGGCCATCATATCTGGATTTTCTCTGAAAGCCTCTAGAATTTCGTGCTCATTTTTCACTGTATTCATAATCTAAATGCTCATATGCCTTCGCCGTTGCAACCCGTCCAGACCGTGTCCGCATGATAAAGCCTTTCTGAATCAGGTAGGGCTCGTACATGTCCTCCACCGTCTCACGCTCCTCGGCAATATTAACAGAAAGAGTTCCTAGACCGACAGGACCACCACCGTACATCTCAATCATGGTGCGAAGGATTTTTTGATCCACATAGTCCAACCCTTCATGGTCCACATCTAGCATGGTCAAGGCCTTATCCGTAATCACATCATCGATTAAGCCATCCCCCATAATCTGGGCAAAGTCGCGCACACGCTTGAGGAGACGATTGGCGATACGAGGAGTTCCTCGACTGCGTAAGGCCAGCTCAGCAGCTGCCTCATGGGTAATTTCCATCTCAAAAATATCCGCTGTCCGTTCAACAATTTCCGTCAAGTCATCATGGGCATAGTATTCCATATGACCTGTAATCCCAAAACGTGCTCGTAGAGGGTTTGAGAGCATACCCGCACGGGTTGTCGCGCCAATCAAGGTGAATGGCGGCAAGTCCAAATGGACACTGCGACTGCCCTCTCCAGCTCCAATCATAATGTCAATGTAGAAGTCCTCCATGGCACTATAAAGCACCTCTTCTACCGACATGGGCAAGCGATGAATCTCGTCAATAAAGAGGACGTCTCCAGGCTCCAAATCATTCAAAATCGCTACCAGATCACCCGCTTTTTCAATGACAGGACCAGACGTTTGCTTGAGATTGACTCCCAGTTCATTGGCAATGACAAAGGCCATGGTTGTTTTCCCCAAACCTGGAGGCCCAAATAAGAGTACATGGTCCAGTGCTTCATCCCGCATTTTGGCAGCTTCGATAAAGATTTGGAGCTGGTCCTTGACCTTATCCTGTCCGATATATTCACGTAAGTATTGAGGACGGAGTGTACGTTCTACTAGCTCCTCATCCCCCATTATCTCATTATCTAAAATTCTACTCATGGCTCTATTATATCAAAAATCCAAGCCACAAACAAAAAAGCCACCTGATTGGGTGGCCTCTTTAGGGAGATTATGATGAAAAAGAAAGGATTAGGATTTCATTAAATAAAGTTAGGAGGTCTTTATCTAATGACTATATGATACACGAGGAGACTTAAAATTACCTTAACTTTTTTCTGATTTATCATTTTTTTAGAAAAATTTTTTCCAAATGAAATTTCCTTTCTCAAGTCACAAAAAAGCCACCTGATTGGGTGACTTCTTTAGGAGATTATGATGAAAAAGAAAAGTTTAGGATTTCATTAAATAAAGGGTACTCAATGAAAATCGAAATCAGACTAGGCAGATAGACGCAAGCATAACTATAGTTAGCTAAGTCGACTCTAACGAAGGTTGATGAGATTTTCGAAGAGTATTAGGAGGTCTTTATTTAATGACTATATAATACACGAGGAGACTTAAACTTTACTTAAGAAAAAATGATTTTTTTATCTTTTTCGATCCACCCAAATCATTCCTGTACAATCATAAGTAGATAAAGTTTCAAATCCCAGAGAACGATAGAATCCCAAGTTTTTTTCTGTATGTTCGGTCACTAGTTGGACTTGATAGGCATCTTTGTAATCCTCTAAAGCTTTTTTCATTAAGGCACTGCCAATCCCTTGGCGCTGATAGCTAGGCAAAACGATCAAATCCTGGACAAAAACCGATGAAAAACCATCTCCGACCAAACGGACCAAGCCCACCACGGCACCGCCATCAAGTGCCAGATAAATCGCTAATGAGTAAGATAAGGCCTTCTCCAACATCTGAGGTTGATGGGTATAATTTGTCCAACTGACTGCCTGATAGAGATGCAGAACATCATTTATATTTACTAATTCTTGCTTTCTAACGGTAATCATCCCAACACCTCTTAGAATTCTCTCAAGCTCTTGTACTGCCGTCCATTTTTATCAAAATTTTCAGGAGACAACCATGCTTCCAAACGGGTTTTGACTTGAGGCCAGTCCTTATCAATCATCGACAGCCAATCCGTATCTCTAGTTCGCCCCTTATAAACGACAGCCTGACGGAAGGTTCCTTCATAGACAAAGCCCAAACGTTCTGCTGCTCGTCTTGATGGCAAATTTAGAGCATCGCATTTCCATTCATAGCGACGATAGTTAAGCTCCTCAAAAACATAGCGAGCTAGGAGATATTGACCCTCTGTCCCTATCCTCGTCCCCTTAAGAGCAGGAGAAAAAGTGACAGCTCCCACTTCTATTACTCGGTTATTCTGGTCAATGCGCATGAGAGAAAAAGTTCCCAAAGCCTTACCAGTTGCCTTATCTATAATCACGTAGTAAAAACGGTCCTTACGAGTCAACATCTGATTTAAGACGGTGACCAGTTCCGCCATATCTGCCATCGGCTCCTGAAAGAGGTAGGTCCACATCTCCCGAGGCGTATCTGGACCATAGACAGCTAGCAAATCCTCCGCATGCTTTTCCACTGAAAGAGCTTCTATCCGAGCGTAGCGCCCTTCTAAGAAATCAATGGAAGGCAGTTCTCCTGGTGTATAACCTTCCATTGACTCACCAATCATCTGACCATATTCGTTTACTGGCATCGTTCTCTCCTTGTTTTACTTTTCAAACTTCACAGTTGCACATAGTATATCATACTTTCATAAAAAAATTCAAAAAATCCTCCAGATTCTACTCTGAAGGATTCCTATCTTATTTCACAACGATATTAACGAGCTTGTTAGGTACTGCAATCACCTTCACGATTTCCTTACCGTCAATTTCTGCTTTAACTTTTTCGTCAGCCAGAGCAATTTCTTGCAATTCTTCGCGTGAGAGGTCTTTAGCGACCATGAGTTTGGCACGAACTTTACCTTTGATTTGGACGACGATTTCGATTTCGTCCTCAACCAATTTGCTTTCGTCCCAAGTAGGCCAAGCCACGTAAGAGATGGACTCACCTGTTGCAGCAACAGTTTGCCAGAGTTCTTCTGTCAAGTGAGGTGCAAATGGGGCAATCAATTGGATAAAGCCTTTGGCGTAGTCTACATAGAGTTTGTCTTCCTTGTTGGCAGCGTTGACAAAGACCATAAGTTGGGCAATGGCTGTGTTGAATTTCATGGATTCGATTTGCTCAGTAACAGATTTAACGGTTTCGTTATAAACCTTGTCAAGAGCGCCATTGTTTTCCGCAACGATTTCTTTCGTCGTCATCAAACGGTAAACACGGTCTAGGAATTTACGGCTTCCTTCCAGACCTTCTTCTGACCAAGCGATGGAAGCATCGAGTGGCCCCATGAACATTTCATAAACACGAAGGGTATCAGCACCGTATTGTTCCACTACATCGTCTGGATTAACCACATTCTTGAGCGATTTAGACATCTTGGCTGGTGCTTGCTCCAGTTCTTCTCCTGTTTCCACATGGAAGAATGAACCGTCACGTTTTTCAACCTTGTCAGTTGCCACAAGTGCACCACGGTGGTCACGGTAGCTTGTTCCCAAAATCATTCCTTGGTTAAAGAGTTTTTGGAATGGCTCTTTAGTAGGTACAACACCAAGGTCATAGAGGAATTTGTGCCAGAAACGAGCGTAGAGCAAGTGAAGCACAGCATGCTCTGCACCACCCACGTAGATATCTACTGGCAACCATTGTTTGAGGAGATCCTCATCGGCCAATTTTTCTGTGTTATGTGGGTCGATATAGCGGAGGTAGTACCAACTTGAACCTGCCCATTGTGGCATAGTGTTTGTTTCACGACGACCTTTGACACCATCTTCACGAGTCACTTCAAGCCAGTCTGTCAAGTTAGCCAATGGGCTTTCCCCTGTACCTGAAGGACGGATATCCTTGGTGACTGGCAAGACAAGTGGCAATTCACTTTCAGGAACAGCTGTTGAAGTCCCATCTTCCCAATGAATGATTGGAATTGGCTCACCCCAGTAACGTTGACGACTAAAGAGCCAGTCGCGGAGACGGTAGGTAACCTTCTCTTGACCACAACCTTTTTCTTCCAACCAAGCTACAATTTTAGCAATCGCTTCTTCTTTGTTAAGGCCATCTAGGAAGTCTGAATTGACATGAAGACCATCTTCAGTATAGGCAGCTTCTTCTACATTTCCACCTTCAAACACTTCTACGATTGGAAGATCAAATTGTTTGGCAAATTCCCAGTCACGTTGGTCGTGGGCTGGCACAGCCATAACCGCACCTGTTCCATAGCTAGCAAGAACGTAGTCAGCAATCCAGATTGGAATTTCTTTGCCATTGACAGGGTTGATGGCATAAGCACCCGTCCAAACCCCTGTTTTTTCCTTGGCAAGGTCGGTACGAGCCAAGTCTGATTTCAGGCTGGCTTGGTGTTTGTAGTCTGCTACGGCTTCAGCTTGTTCTGGACTGACGATAGCATCTACCAAATCATGCTCAGGTGCAAGAACGGTAAAGGTCGCACCAAAGAGGGTATCTGGACGTGTCGTAAAGACAGTGAATTCCTTATCTGTGCCTTTTACTTTAAAGGTTACATTGGCACCAGTTGATTTCCCTATCCAGTTGCGTTGCATATCCTTGATAGACTCTGGCCAGTCTAGCTCATCCAAGTCATTGAGCAGGCGCTCTGCATAGGCAGTGATTTTGAGCATCCATTGGCGCATTGGTTTGCGGACAACTGGATAACCTCCACGCTCAGAAGTTCCGTCAGGAAGGACCTCTTCGTTGGCGATGGCCGTTCCCAATTCTTCTACCCAGTTTACTGGCACTTCCGCTTCATAGGCCAAGCCTTTTTCGTAGAGCTTGGTGAAGATCCACTGCGTCCACTTGTAGTAGTTTGGATCTGTTGTATTGACTTCACGGTCCCAGTCGTAAGAGAAACCAAGCGCATTGATTTGGCGTTTGAAGTTAGCAATATTTTCCGCTGTAAACTCTGCTGGGTCATTACCAGTATCCATAGCATATTGCTCTGCAGGCAGACCAAAGGCATCCCAACCCATTGGGTGAAGAACGTTGTAGCCTTGCGCACGTTTGTAACGACTGAGGATATCTGTCGCTGTATAGCCTTCTGGGTGCCCTACGTGCAGACCTGCTCCAGATGGATAAGGGAACATATCAAGAGCATAAAACTTCGGTTTTGAGGCATCTGTTCCTGTCTTAAATGTATGATGTTTCGCCCAGTAGCCTTGCCACTTGGGATCAATTTCCTTGTGATTGTAAAAACTCATGCTATTTCTCCAATTTTATGATGTTACTATTATACCATTTTTGGGGGAATTTGAAAGTCGAGAAAGAATCTTTTCCCCTCCATTGTCAAGAAAGATTGGACATCACCCCCACTTCATTTTTCTATCAAAAAGAGAATAACACCGGATTAGATATAGAACAAATGTGAATTACCATCGATTGTTCCCATAATTTCCTTAACACATAATTCCCATTTTAGATTTCTTTAAGGTTTTTATTATATGATGTAGAACTCTGTAATTAAAAACATTAAATGAACAAACAGAGAATAATGTTCGTAAAAAGGAGAAAAATTATGAAAAAAATACTATCGCTTCTCTCTTTCAGCTGGATATTTCTACTTTTGTCAGGATGTTCTTCAACAACCGAAGCTGAAACTAGCATTGAAAATGATACAGATAAGACTTTAGTTATCTACTCGCCTAACCCTGAAGACCTTATCGAAGAAACAATCCCAGCCTTCGAAGAAAAATATGCTATTAAGGTTGACTTAGTACAAGCCAGCACTGGTGAATTGTTCAAAAAAGCTGAGGCTGAAAAAGAATCCCCTGTAGCCGATGTCATTTTCGGAGGCTCCTACGCCCTCTTCTCTTCTAACGAAAATCTTTTTGAACCTTATATCTCTCAAGAGAATGACCAGATAATCCCTGAATATCAAAATAAAACTGGATTCTACACGCCTTATACACTTGATGTCAGTGTCATCATTGCCAATTCAGCTCTTACAAAAGATATTAAAATTGAAGGCTACAATGATCTACTCAATCCTAAATTAAAAGGAAAAATCGCAACTGCTGATCCAAGTAATTCTTCTAGCGCCTTTGCTCAATTAACAAACATGCTTGTGGATCAAGGTGGCTATGAAAATGAGCAAGCTTGGACATATGTGAAAAATCTATTTAGCTTAGTAGATGGGAAAATTGCTTCTAGTTCTTCAAATGTCTACAAATCAGTCGCTGACGGAGAAATGGCTGTCGGACTCACCTATGAAGATCCTGCATTGAAACTCTTAAACGATGGCGTTGATGTAAAAGTCATTTATCCAAAAGAAGGAACCGTCTTTTTGCCTGGTAACGCAGCTATTATCAAAAATGCCAAACACATTGAAAACGCTAAAAAATTTATCGATTTCCTTCTTTCTCAAGACATTCAGGATAAACTAGGAACTGAAACAACCATCAGACCCATTCGAAAAAACGCTAAAACCAATAAAAATATGAAATCAATGACAGAAATCAATATCGCCACTGAAGATTCAGATTATGTCATCCAAAATAAATCAGCTATTCTTAAAAAGTACAATGATATTTTCACTAACATTCAATCGAAACAGTAAAAGAGGTTCACTATGAGTGAGATCAAAATTATTAACGCAAAAAAAATCTACCATGACATTCCTGTCATTGAGAATTTAAACGTTACGATTCCAAAAGGAAGTCTTTTCACCATTCTTGGACCTTCAGGTTGTGGAAAAACGACCCTTCTTCGAATGATTGCAGGCTTCAACAGTATTGAAGGCGGAGAATTTTACTTCGATGATACTAAAATCAATAATATAGAACCCAGCAAACGCAATATCGGGATGGTTTTCCAAAACTACGCTATTTTTCCACATTTGACTGTCCGTGATAATGTTGCTTTTGGTCTTAGACAAAAAAAGGTTCCAAAAGAGGAATTAGTTCAACAAACCAATAAATATCTGGAACTCATGCAAATTGATCAATACGCAGATCGAAAGCCCGATAAACTCAGTGGTGGACAACAACAACGTGTCGCCTTGGCGCGTGCCTTAGCTGTTAATCCAAGTGTTCTCCTCATGGATGAGCCACTTAGTAACCTGGATGCGAAACTTCGCTTAGATATGCGCCAAGTTATTCGAGAAATTCAACACGAGGTGGGAATTACAACTGTATATGTGACCCACGACCAAGAAGAAGCGATGGCTATTTCAGACCAGATTGCTGTTATGAAAGATGGGGTCATCCAACAAGTCGGACGCCCAAAAGAGCTCTACCATAAACCAGCTAATGAGTTTGTGGCAACCTTTATCGGACGCACAAATCTCATCCCAGCCAAACTAAAAAAACGGACCGACGGTGCTTATATCGTCTTTTCAGATGGTTATGCCCTCCCTATGCCAGCTCTTGATCAAGCTCAGGAACAAGCTATTCTTGTAAGTATCCGTCCCGAAGAGTTTATCAAAGATGAATCTGGTGATATTGAAGGAATCATTTCAGATAGTGTTTATCTTGGACTCACCACTGAATATTTCGTAGAGACTGTATTTTCTTCAAAAATACAGGTGAGCGAAGAATCAACTTTTGAAGAAGATCTTCAAAAAGGGGATCGAATTCGTCTACGAATCAATACTCAAAAGTTAAATGTCTTTTCTGCAGATGGTTCGCGTAATCTTATTACAGGAGTTGGCTATGAAAGGTAAAAAACTAAATATTTGGACAACCTCCTCGTTCTTCATCTTTCTTACCTATTTTATTTTTCTTGTTTATCCTATCGTTATTGTACTTAAGCAAGCACTCATACATGAAGGTAAATTCTCACTAGCTAATTTTGAGGATTTCTTTAGTAAATCCTATTACTCTGAGACACTAGTAAACAGTTTTAACGTCTCCATTACTTCTACTGTAACTTCCCTGGTTTTAGGGACCTTATTGGCCTACCTCTTTTCTATATATGACTTCAAAGGAAAGAAATTTTTACAGATACTGATTATCATTGCTTCCATGTCAGCTCCTTTCGTAGGGGCATACTCCTGGATTCTCTTGTTGGGACGAAATGGTGTCATCACTAAATTCTTGACAAATGTCCTTCATCTTCCAGCTATTGATATTTATGGCTTCAAAGGAATTGTACTTGTGTTTACACTTCAGCTATTCCCATTAGTTTTTCTATACGTGGCTGGAGCAATGAAAAGAATTGACCATTCCCTTCTTGAAGCTGCTGAAAGCATGGGAGTAATTGGATTCAAACGTATGATAACAGTTGTTTTGCCCCTTTTAGTTCCAACTTTACTTGCCGCTGCCCTACTCGTATTTATGAGAGCATTTTCCGACTTCGGAACTCCTATGTTAATTGGTGAAGGATATCGGACTTTCCCTGTTTTAATTTATAATCAATTCATTAGTGAGGTGGGTGGAAATTCTGCATTTGCATCTGCTTTAGCAATCATGGCGATCATCATTGCTTTAACAATCTTCCTCATCCAAAAATATATTTCAAATCGCTATAGTTTCAGCATGAATTCACTCCATCCAATTGAGCCGAAAAAAACTACAAAAGGAAAAATGGCTGCCATTTATGCAACGGTTTACGGAATTATCTTATTTTCTGTTCTACCTCAATTATTTTTGATTTATACCTCTTTCTTAAAAACATCAGGTATGGTATTTGTCAAAGGCTATTCTCTAAACAGTTACAAGATTGCCTTCAATCGTATGGGATCTACTATTTTTAATACGATTCGGATTCCTTTGATTGCTTTGATTCTAGTTGTTTTATTTGCAACAGTTATCTCCTACCTAGCTGTTAGAAAACGAAATTTGTTTACAAACTTAATTGATAGCCTTAGTATGGTACCTTATATTGTGCCAGGAACTGTTCTAGGTATTGCCTTCATTTCTTCATTCAATACTGGTCTTTTTGGAAGCGGATTTCTGATGATTACTGGAACAGCTTTTATATTGATTATCTCCTTATCTGTCCGAAGACTCCCTTATACGATTCGCTCATCTGTTGCTAGCTTGCAACAAATAACACCTAGTATTGAAGAAGCCGCTGAAAGTTTAGGAAGTAGCCGTCTCAATACTTTCAGTAAAATCACTGTTCCAATGATGTTACCCGGTATTATTTCTGGATCTATTCTATCATGGGTAACAATGATTTCAGAACTATCTACTTCTATCCTGCTATATAATGCCAAAACAAAAACTATGACCGTAGCAATCTATACAGAGGTACTCAGAGGAAATTATGGTGTAGCCGCAGCTTTATCCTCGATTTTATCTATCCTAACAGTCGCTTCCTTACTGTTATTCATGAAAATCTCTAAAAATAATAACATTACACTCTAATTTTTCCCTATCAAAAACAGCCGAAAGGATGATCCTAGGCTGTTTTTTCTAATCTCTTATCACAATACATGACCCGAAGTTCTGGTGAACATATATACTGATTAAATAGAATTTTCTTCCATCTTCTCACGTCCCAGTTCCCGGTAGCTACGGTCACCAACAACCTCAACGCAAAACTGGCCGTCCTCATATTCAAGAATCGTCACGCTACCATTATCCAAACCATGCGGATGCATACCATTGATCAGATAAACCATCGTACCAATGGTCATTCCATGGCTTACGACGAGAGCATTGCCCCCACCTTGTTCTTCCATTTCTTTGGCAATCGCTTCAAAGCCTTCCTTGATTCGACCACTGAGTTTTTCCCAGCCTTCTGCCCAGCCAGCAGTGTCAACCTCAACCAAACCTTCTGCTAGTTCTGCATAGGACAACTGATGAACATGGTCTACATTGAAAATTCTCGGAATCAAGCCCATAAAGAGGTCTCCATCATAGGCCCCATCAAAACTACCAAAGCACCACTCTCTGATGCGCTTGTCCATGCGGTAAGGGATTTTTCCCTCCAAACCAAGTTCTTCTAGGATAATTCCCATAGTTTGAATGGTGCGCCCTGAATCACT
Organism: Streptococcus oralis; assembly: GCF_003943395.1. Taxonomy (GTDB): domain Bacteria; phylum Bacillota; class Bacilli; order Lactobacillales; family Streptococcaceae; genus Streptococcus; species Streptococcus oralis_BF. The sequence continues at coordinate 88,521 of NZ_RJPJ01000004.1, forward strand.
GGAATAAGCGCGGTCAAATTGTAAACCAGACTCTCTCAAGCCAATTCCTAACTCATGAATTCCCAACTCACCTTCTGCGGTTAGAGGCGTATCACTCCATCCTTGTGCACGTCCAATCGTGTTAAACATCGTTTTCCCATGACGGACCAAGTACAATCTTACTTTAGACATTTTCTATCCTCCATTTTCTTCTATTATATCATGATTCAAAGAAATATTCGGCTTTCAAAAGCAAAGCCAACATTTGTAAATTATCCAAAAGAAAAGCTACCCTCATGGTAGCTTCCCTAGGAGATTATTATGAAAAAGTTTAGGATTTCTATTAAATAAAGTTAGGAGGTCTTTATTTAATGATTATAGTATACACAGTCATCCTTAAACTCAACTTAAATCCTCTCGCTTTTTTATTAATTTTTAAAACTATGGATTGGAGCTGGGATTTGCCCACCGCGAGAGATGAAATCAACAGACGAAGCCCCGTTAACCTTCATAACTGGAGCTGTCCCTAGCAAACCACCAAACTCAATCATATCGCCTTCTTTGCCCTTTGGAATAATACGGACGGCCGTTGTTTTCATGTTAATGACACCAATGGCCGCCTCATCCGCAATCATAGCCGCAATGGTTTCAGCAGGCGTATCTTCCGGAATAGCAATCATATCCAGTCCAACAGAACAGATAGCCGTCATGGCTTCTAGTTTCTCTAAATTCAGAGAGCCATTTTGCACCGCAGCAATCATCCCCTCATCTTCAGAGACAGGGATAAAAGCACCTGACAAGCCACCAACCTGGTTACAAGCCATGACTCCGCCCTTCTTAACTTGGTCATTCAAAAGAGCGAGGGCAGCCGTCGTCCCATGCGTGCCAACTGTTTCTAGGCCCATTTCCTCAAGGACACGTGCCACAGAATCACCAACCGCAGGAGTAGGTGCCAAACTTAGGTCGACAATTCCAAAGTCAACACCAAGGCGTTCACTCGCCATTTGCCCAACCAATTGACCGATACGAGTAATCTTGAATGCCGTTTTCTTGACTGTTTCAGCCACTACATCAAAGCTCTGTCCACGAACTTTTTCCAAGGCACGCTTGACCACACCAGGACCAGAAACTCCGACATTAATAATAACATCTGCTTCGCCAACACCATGGAAAGCCCCTGCCATAAAAGGATTATCCTCAACGGCGTTAGCAAATACGACCAACTTGGCAGCTCCCATATCTGATAGCGCAGCTGTTTCCTTGATGATGCGTCCCATATCTGCAACCGCAGTCATGTTGATGCCTGACTTGGTTGAGCCGATATTGACGGACGAACAAACCTTGTCCGTCTCAGCTAGAGCGCGGGGGATAGAATTGATGAGAATCTCATCTCCTTTTTGATAACCCTTTTGTACCAAGGCAGAAAATCCACCAATAAAGTCAACACCAATCTCCTTGGCAGCCTTGTCAAGTGCCTTTGCCAAAACGACATAGTCCGTCGCATCAGTCGCTGCCCCAATCAGAGAAATCGGAGTCACCGACACTCGTTTATTGACAATAGGAATCCCAAGTTCTGCAGCAATTTCATCTCCTACAGCCACTAGATTTGCAGCTTTAGTGGTGATTTTTTGGTAAATCTTTTCAGCAGCACGTTCAATATCTGGATCAATACAGTCCAAAAGGGAAATCCCCATGGTGATGGTTCTGATATCAAAGTTCTGCTCTTCGATCATGGCAATGGTTTCAGTAACTTGTCTAATATCCATGATAACCTCCTAGATATTGTACATAGCATCAAAAATCGCTGCACTTTGAATATTGATTTTAACATTCAAGGTCTGGCCGAAAGCTTCAAACTCATTTCGCAGAGTTGTAAAATCTTGTTTTACATCACTAGATACGACTGCCATCATGGTAAAATACTCATCCAGTACTGTTTGAGAAATATCGTCAATATTCAAACCCAACTCTGCAATCTTCGTAGACACGCCTGCAACAATCCCAGCCTTGTCCTTGCCAACCACTGTAATAATAGCCTTCATCCTTATACCCCATTTCTACGATTATAAGAAAACCTGAACATTTTTGATTTTCTTTTTTCCTAGTATAGCATATTTCCATAGAAAATACTAAAAAACGCCTGCTTACGAAGTTGTTCTTAAGAAAAAAACAATTTCGTAAACAAGCGTCTACCCTATCAAATGATGATGAGTGTTCCCGCTAGGACCGAAGTCCCAGCGGTAGACCAGAGCTAGACTAAGAGCACAAGACTCCATCATCATAACACTCAACAAAATTGATGATTTTATACTAATTCGATGATCGCCATTGGCGCTGCATCACCACGACGTGGTTCAGTTTTAAGGATACGGGTGTATCCACCGTTACGTTCAGCATAACGAGGTGCGATTTCTGAGAACAATTTTTGAAGTGCTGTAGTAGAAGTGTACTTATCAGTTGCTTCATCATAGTTTTCAGATGCGATTTCATTACGTACGAAAGCAGCTGCTTGACGGCGTGCATGCAAATCACCACGTTTACCTAGAGTAATCATTTTTTCAACAGTTTTACGGATTTCTTTAGCACGAGCTTCAGTTGTCACGATTGATTCGTTGATCAAAAGGTCAGTTGTCAAATCGCGAAGCATTGCTTTACGTTGTGAGCTAGTGCGTCCTAGTTTACGGTAAGCCATGTATTCCTCCTTTATTTATCTTTTAATCCAAGACCCAAGTCAATGAGTTTGAGTTTCACTTCTTCCAAACTCTTGCGTCCAAGATTTCGTACTTTCATCATCTCTGCTTCAGATTTTTCTGTCAAATCATGCACAGTGTTGATACCGGCACGTTTCAAACAGTTGTATGAACGCACAGACAAGTCCAGTTCCTCAATCGTACGATCCAAAATACGATCGTCAGATTCAGTATCAGCTTCTTTCATCACTTCAGTTGACTTAGCAATCTCAGTAAGATTTGTAAACAAATCAAGATGTTCTGTCAAGATACGTGCTGAAAGCCCTAAAGCATCTTCTGGAATAATTGTTCCATTAGTCAAGATTTCAAGGGTTAATTTGTCAAATCCATCATTGCTACCCACACGAGCAGGCTCTACTTGATAGTTGACTTTTGTAACTGGTGTATAAATAGAATCTACAGCAAGTGTTCCAACTGGTGCATTATCTTTTTTGTTTTCATCAGCAGGTACATATCCACGACCACTGTTAACAGTCATTGTCGCTTTGAGAGAAGAACCTTCACCGATTGTAAAGAGATAATGATCTGGATTTACAATCTCAATATCACTGTCAGTCAAAATGTCTCCAGCTGTAATTTCAGCAGGGCCTTCAACGTCAAGCTCAATGATTTTTTCGTCTTCAACGTATGATTTCACTGCAATCCCTTTAATGTTCAGAATGATTTGCATCACGTCTTCACGAACACCTGGAACTGTGTCGAACTCATGCAAGACACCTTCAATGTTGATAGATGTCACTGCTGCTCCTGGTAGAGAAGCTAGTAGTACACGACGAAGAGAGTTACCAAGAGTTGTACCGTAGCCACGTTCAAGTGGTTCGATTACAAACTTGCCATAATCTTTATTTTCATCAATTTTTGTTATATTTGGTTTTTCAAACTCGATCATTTAGTTACTCCCTCTTAAACGAAAAGCAGTGTAATGCAATGATTATACACGGCGACGTTTTGGAGGACGAGCACCATTGTGTGGCACTGGAGTCACATCACGAATTGCTGTTACTTCAAGACCAGCGGCAGCAAGCGCACGAATAGCTGACTCACGACCAGAACCTGGACCTTTTACAGTAACTTCAACTGATTTAAGACCGTGTTCTTGTGCAGATTTAGCAGCAGCTTCAGAAGCCATTTGAGCAGCGAATGGTGTAGATTTACGAGAACCTTTGAAACCAAGAGCACCAGCTGATGACCAAGCGATTGCATTACCATGCACATCAGTAATCATAACAATAGTGTTATTAAATGTAGCGTGAATATGAGCAATACCAGATTCGATATTCTTTTTCACACGACGTTTACGTGTTGGTTTAGCCAAGACTTTTACCTCCTATATTATTTTTTCTTACCAGCAATCGCAACAGCTTTACCTTTACGAGTGCGAGCGTTGTTTTTAGTGTTTTGTCCACGGACAGGAAGTCCACGACGGTGACGAATACCACGGTAAGAACCGATTTCCATCAAACGTTTGATGTTCAAGTTTACTTCACGACGAAGGTCACCTTCAACTTTGATTGCATCCACTTCACGACGGATAGCATCTTCTTGATCTGATGTAAGGTCACGTACACGAACATCTTCTGAGATTCCAGCAGCAGCCAAAATTTTCTTAGATGTTGCAAGTCCGATACCATAAACGTAAGTCAATGAGATTACTACGCGTTTGTCATTTGGAATGTCAACTCCAGCAATACGAGCCATGTTTTCTCCTTTCTATCTTATCCTTGACGTTGTTTGTGTTTTGGATTTGCTGGGCAAATTACCATAACACGACCATTACGACGAATTACTTTACAGTATTCGCAAATTGGTTTGACCGATGGTCTTACTTTCATTTCTTATCCCTCCAAGTTTTTCGATTATTTAAAGCGGTAAGTGATACGTCCACGTGTCAAGTCATATGGACTCATCTCGACAGTAACACGATCTCCCGCTAAAATACGAATATAGTTTTTACGAATTTTACCAGAAACTGTTGCTAAAATCTGATGTCCATTTTCAAGTTCAACCGTAAACATTGCGTTAGGCATTGTATCGACTACTTTGCCTTCAACTTCAATCACATCGTCTTTTGCCACGCAAAAGCACCTCCATAAATTTCGATTCGATGCCTCTAAACACAGAGACAACAATTATAAGTCAGACTATTTCAGTATAACATTTGTAGCGATTTTTTGCAAGTATGAAAAACGCTTTATTTCAAATTTGTCAATACTTTTTCGATGTCTTTAAACACATCGTTGATATCTTGATTTCCTTCGATATCGTGAACCAAACCTTTAGCACGATAGTGAGCAATGATTGGTTCACCTTGTGCGATATTCACATCCAAACGACGCTTAACAGTCTCAGGTTTGTCATCTTCACGTTGGTAGTAATCTTCTTCTTTGTAGTCAACTGGTGGGTTGAAAACTTTGTGGAAGGTTTCACCTGTTTCGCGGTGGATGATACGGCCACTCAAACGTTCCAAGAGACAATCTGGGTTCACTTCGATATTGATCACACCTTCTAGTTCGATACCGAGTTCCGCCAATGTTTTGTCCAAGGCATGAGCTTGTTCAATCGTACGTGGGTAACCATCCAACAAGAAACCTGTTTCTTTGATGTCGTCCTGAGAAAGACGTTCTTTAACAATACCATTTGTAACTTCATCTGGAACCAACTCACCTTTGTCGATGTATGACTTTGCAAGTAGACCCATTTCAGTTTGATTTGCCATAGCAGCACGGAACATATCTCCAGTTGAAATGTGTGCCACGTGGAATTGTTCCACAATTTTAGCTGCTTGCGTTCCCTTACCTGCTCCAGGTAAGCCCATAATCAAAAGATTCATGATCTGATCTCCTTATTTTGTATTTAAATAGAAGCAAAAAGCTAGTTTCAACTCCTATTTAAAAACAAAATAGAAGAGGGGAGACGAAAGTCTCTCTTATAGATAGACCTTCATACTCCACTCTCTAAGCAAAAGTAGTCTTGCTTTTATTCTGTTTTGTCCATGAAACCAACATACTTACGTTTCAATAGGTAACCTTCTAGCTGTTTGATTCCTTCGATACCTGTCGAAATAATGATCAAAAGACTAGTTCCCCCAAAAGCAACCGCTTCTGAGAGCCCAAAGACATCTTTTGCTACAATCGGCAAGATTGAAATCACACCAAGGAAAAGGGAACCGACTGTTGCAAGGCGACGAAGAAGTTTTGACATAAACTCTTCTGTTCCTTTACCTGGACGGACACCATGGATATAGGCTCCGCTCTTTTGCAAGTTTTCTGCTGCTTTCTCTGGATTGATCTGTACAAATGTATAGAAGAATGTAAAGAGAATAATCAGCAGTGCATACATGGCAACACCTGTTGGAGATGTTGTAGATAACATTTCCTGTGCTGTACGTACCCAAGTCCAATCAAGCCCCATAGCGCTGACAAACTGAAGAATAGCCGCAGGAGCTGCCGTAATCGAACTTGCAAAGATAACTGGGATAACACCAGCAGGATTGACCTTCAAAGGAAGGTAAGAACTGGATGGAGCACCTTGAGCAACTTTTGTATATTGGATTGGAATTTTATATTCTGCCTGTTGTACATATGTTGTAAAGTAAACAATCAACAAGACAGCGATAATGAGAATAACGACAAATATAATAGATGACGTCAACCGATCACTTGGAATATTGACAAAATAGTCCTCATAGATACCATGAATCATCTCTGGAATTGAAGCCACAATCCCTGCAAAGATAATCATAGACACCCCGTTACCATATCCCTTATCAGTGATTTGCTCCCCGAGCCAAGTAACAATCATAGTACCTGCAGTCAGGATAATACCAATTGTAACAAAGACTTGAGGGGTTAGATCTGTCGTTAATAATTTTGCACCAGATAGAGTATTAAAACCAGCAGTGATTCCGATTGATTGCACAAACGCAAGTACAAGCGAAATATAGCGAGTCGCTTGGTTTATCTTTCTCCGTCCTACTTCCCCCTGCTTGCCCCACTCTACAAACTTTGGAACAATATCCATTTGTAGCAATTGAACAACGATGGAAGCTGTGATATACGGACTCACACCGAGTGCAAAAACCGAGAAGTTCTTCATGGCATTCCCTGAAACTAAACTAAGCATGTTTAAGAAGGATAATCCACTCAAAGCTTCCAGACTTTTTGCATTCACACCTGGTACAGTAATACTAGTCCCGATACGGAAGACAAGTATGATAAAAATCGTAAAGAGAATTTTTGATCGTACTTTCTTAACCTTGAGGGCCTCTTTTAATAATTTAAAAAACATAGGTCACCTCTCTAGATGACTTCTACTGAACCACCTTTAGCAGTGATAGCTTCTTCAGCTGTTTTTGAGAATTTAGCTGCTTTCACAGTCAACTTCTTAGTCAGCTCACCGTTACCAAGAATTTTAACGCCTGATTTTTCAGCCTTTACAATTCCTGCTTCGATAAGAACAACTGGAGTAACTTCAGTACCATCTTCAAAAACGTTCAATTGATCAAGATTTACAATTGCGTATTCTTTAGCGTTGATGTTAGTGAATCCACGTTTTGGAAGACGACGGAACAATGGAGTTTGTCCACCTTCAAAACCAAGGCGAACTCCGCCGCCGCTACGAGCTTTTTGACCTTTTTGACCGCGACCAGATGTTTTACCGTTACCTGATGAAGTACCACGACCAACACGGTTACGTACTTTACGAGAACCTTCTGCAGGTTTCAATTCATGAAGTTTCATTTATATTTTCTCCTCTTTTGTAAAATGCTAGCGCCGATAAGAGAGAAAAGGTTGTCTCCCTTATCAACTCGCCTATACATTCGTCATCTTAGATGACTATATCTAGTTTTAGGGGATGAGTATTGCCACATCCCCTAAAAATCCATTAGTTTACTTCTTCAACTGTTACCAAGTGAGATACTGCAGTGATCATACCACGGATAGCAGCGTTGTCTTCTTTGATAACAGAGCTGTTCAATTTGCCAAGTCCAAGTGCTACAACAGTTTTACGTTGTGATGGAATGCGTCCGATTGGAGACTTAGTCAAAGTAATTTTAATTTGAGCCATTTTATCCCCTTTCTTATGCCAAATCAGAAACTGAGATACCACGAAGGGCAGCAACTTCTTCAGCGCGTTTCAATTGTTTCAAACCTTCAACAGTTGCGCGAACAATGTTGATTGGAGTGTTAGAACCAAGTGATTTAGATGTAATATCTGCCACACCTGCCAATTCCACAACGGCACGAACGGCACCACCAGCGGCAACCCCAGAACCTTCTACAGCAGGTTTCAACAATACTTTAGCTCCACCGAATTCTGAAAGAACTTCGTGTGGGATTGTTGTTCCAACCATAGGAACTTCAATCAAGTTTTTCTTAGCATCTTCTACTGCTTTACGGATTGCTTCTGGAACTTCTTGAGCTTTACCAGTACCAAATCCTACGCGACCATTGTGGTCACCAACAACAACAAGAGCTGCGAAACGAAGACGACGTCCACCTTTAACAACTTTTGTAACACGGTTGACAGCAACTACGCGTTCTTCAAATTCAACTGCATTGTCTTTAAATGCCATTTTCTAGTGTCCTCCTATTAGAATTTCAATCCGTTTTCACGAGCTGCATCAGCCAAAGCTTTCACACGTCCGTGATATAGATATCCACCGCGGTCGAACACCACTTCTGAAATACCTTTAGCGTTTGCACGTTCTGCAACGAGTTTACCGACAGTAACGGCTTGTTCAGTTTTAGTTCCTTTTGAAACTTCTTTGTCAAGAGTTGAAGCACTTGCGAGCGTTACACCCGCTACGTCATCAATCACTTGAGCGTAGATGCCTGTATTAGAACGGAATACGTTCAAACGTGGGCGATCAGCAGTTCCAGAGAGTTTTCCGCGAACGCGACGATGGCGTTTTTGGCGGAGTTTGTTTTTATCTGGTTTAGAAATCACAGTTTTCACCTCTTTAGTTTTAAATCGTGTGCTATGCACAAAGTTGGAAAATAGGTCGGTGGTTGAAGATCAACCACTCAACATTATTTACCTGTTTTACCTTCTTTAAGACGAACGTATTCGCCAACGTAACGGATACCTTTACCTTTATATGGTTCTGGTGAGCGAAGGCTACGTACGTAAGCAGCTGTTTGACCAACTACTTCTTTTGAAATTCCGCTGATAACGATTGTTGTTGGGTTTGGAAGTTCAAAAGTAATTCCTTCTGGAGCTTCAACTTCGTCTGGATGAGATTTACCTACAGCCAAAACAAGTTTTTTTCCTTGAAGTTGTGCACGGTAACCAACCCCACGCATTTCAAGTTCTTTCTTGAATCCTTCTGATACACCAACAACCATGTTGTTCAAAAGGGCACGAGTAGTTCCGTGAATAGTTTTCATTTCTTTTGAATCGTTTGGACGGTGAAGAGTTACTTCAGTACCTTCCACGCGAATTTCAATATCTTTTGAGAACTCACGAGTAAGTTCTCCCTTAGGTCCTTTTACAGTTACTACGTTGTCATTGTTAGTGAGTTCAACACCAGCAGGCAACACGATAACTTTATTACCAATACGTGACATGTTTATTTTCTCCTGTTAAATTGTCAGGCCGTGATGGCCAGTTTTCACGGGGGTAAATCGATTTCTCGATTTAAAGGAACATTAGGTTTCAATTTCAAAGTGAATCTAGGCATCGTCTCGCAGGCATAACTTTGGGTTAGGCAAGAGACGATAACGAAGAGTCACAAAGAAATTGGGAACTAAATATTACCAAACGTAAGCGATAACTTCTCCACCAACATTCTTTTGGCGAGCTTCTTTATCAGTAAGCAAACCTTCAGAAGTTGAAAGGATAGCAATTCCAAGTCCGTTAAGAACTTTTGGAAGATCTTCACGTTTTTTGTAGACACGAAGTCCTGGTTTAGAAACACGTTTCAAGTTAGTGATAACTTTTTCACCGTTTGGTCCGTATTTAAGGAATACACGGATGATGCCTTGTTTGTCATCTTCGATGATTTCAACGTTTTTTACAAAACCTTCGCGTTTAAGGATTTCAGCAATCCCTTTTTTGATGTTTGATGCAGGTACTTCAAGTACTTCGTGTTTTGCTTGATTAGCGTTACGAATACGAGTTAGGAAGTCTGCGATTGGGTCAGTCATAACCATTTTATTGTTCTCCTCTTACTAGTAGTTTGCAAGTCGCACTTGCTAGTTAATACATGATACAAAGAGCGTAACAGCAAGAGCAAAAATAGGCAATTTGATGCAGGAGCGATGCTCCAAAGCAAATTGGTCTTTTTTGTCAAAGCTGTAGCTCGTGTTCAAATTGGGCATTCCAACTGAACCCGGGCTAAACTCTGTGTGAAAAAGATAAACTTTCCTAGAAACTTTAGTTTCTTCGTCAAGTTTCCTATTTTCACTTGGAGTTTTGACGCCCTTGATATCTTAAATTACCAAGATGCTTTTGTTACACCAGGAATTTGTCCTTTGTAAGCTAATTCACGGAAGCAAACACGGCAAAGTTTAAATTTGCGGTAAACTGAATGTGGACGACCACATTTTTCACAACGAGTATAAGCTTGAGTAGAGAACTTCGCTGGACGTTTGTTCTTAGCAATCATTGATTTTTTAGCCATTAGATTTACCTCCTATATTATTTTGCAAAAGGCATTCCAAGGCCTGTAAGCAATGCACGTGACTCTTCGTCAGTGTTAGCAGTTGTTACGATAACGATGTCAAGACCACGAGTTTTGTCAACGTCATCAAAATTGATTTCTGGGAAAATCAATTGTTCTTTCACACCAAGTGTGTAGTTCCCGCGTCCGTCAAATGATTTTGTTGGAACACCGTGGAAGTCACGCACACGTGGAAGTGAAACTGAAACCAATTTATCCAAGAATTCGTACATACGTTCACCACGAAGGGTAACTTTTGCACCGATCGCTACACCTTCACGAAGACGGAAGCCGGCGATTGATTTTTTAGCTTTAGTGATAAGTGGTTTTTGACCTGAGATAAGTGCCAATTCTTCAGCAGCTTTTTCAAGACTTTTAGCGTTTGATACAGCTTCACCAACACCCATGTTCAAAACGATCTTATCTACTTTAGGCACAGCCATCACTGATGAGTAGTTGAATTGTTCTGTCAAAGCAGGAACTACTTCATTAAGATATTTTTCTTTTAAACGATTTGCCATTATACTTCTCCTTTCCTTCGTGATTAATCAAGCACTTCGCCTGATTTTTTGTTGTAGCGAACTTTCTTACCGTCTACAAATTTGTAACCAACACGACCAGCTACACCGTTTTTGTCCAATACTTGAACGTTTGATACGTGGATAGCTGCTTCTTTCTCGATGATACCACCTTGAGGAAGTTCGTTAGTTGGACGTTGGTGTTTCTTAACGATGTTCACACCTTCAACGATAACTTTGTTTACTTTTGGAAGGGCAGTAAGGACAACAGCTTCTGTTCCCTTATCTTTACCAGCGATTACGCGAACTTTGTCGCCTTTTTTTACAAACATTAGATTTCTCCTTGATTTTTCTTACGCCCATAAGGGCACCCTAGCTTGAAGCTAGGGGACTAGTTTGTTTCTAAAAATTAAAGTACTTCTGGAGCAAGTGACACGATCTTCATGAAGCCACCTTCACGCAATTCACGTGCAACTGGGCCAAAGATACGTGTTCCGCGAGGAGTTTTGTCTTCACGGATGATAACTGCTGCGTTTTCGTCAAACTTGATGTATGAACCATCAGCACGACGAGCACCTGATTTAGTACGAACGATAACAGCTTTTACAACGTCACCTTTTTTAACCGCACCACCAGGAGTAGCTTGTTTTACAGATGCCACAATGACATCACCGATGTTCGCAAATTTACGTTTAGAACCACCAAGAACTTTGATAGTCAAGATTTCGCGTGCACCGCTGTTGTCTGCGACTTTCAAACGAGTTTCTGTTTGAATCATTTCAGTTTTCTCCTTTCAGGCTTGATTAGATGATGACCGCTTCTTCAACAACTTCTACAAGACGGAAACGTTTTGTAGCTGAAAGCGGACGAGTTTCCATGATACGTACGATATCGCCTTCTTTGGCAACATTGTTTTCATCATGTGCTTTGTATTTTTTAGAGTAGTTAATACGTTTACCATAGACTGGGTGGTTACGTTTTGTTTCAACTACAATTGTGATTGTCTTGTCCATTTTGTCAGATACAACACGTCCAACAAGAACTTTACGATTATTGCGTTCCATTGAAATTTCTCCTTCCCTAGTCTATTATTTCGCTTCAGATTGAACTGTTTTGATACGAGCGATTTGTTTTTTAACTTCTTTCAAGCGAGCTGTTTGTTCCAATTGACCAGTAGCAGCTTGGAAACGAAGTTCAAACAATTCTTTTTTCAATTCGTTTTCGCGCTTCGCGAGTTCTTCTTGAGAAAGACCACGAAGTTCTTTAACAAATTCTTTTACTTCATTAAGTTTCATGCCTTCTCCTTATTCTGCTTCACGTTTTACGAATTTACATTTAACTGGCAATTTGTGGCTTGCAAGACGAAGCGCTTCGCGAGCGATCTCTTCAGATACACCAGCAACTTCAAACATCACTTTACCACGTTTAACTGGTGCTACCCAACCTTCAGGTGCCCCTTTACCAGATCCCATACGCACACCGATAGCTTTAGCAGTGTATGATTTGTGTGGGAAGATTTTAATCCAAACTTTACCACCACGTTTCATGTAACGAGTCATGGCGATACGAGCAGCTTCGATTTGGCGGTTAGTGATCCAGTGGCTAGTTGTAGCTTGAAGACCGTATTCACCGAATGCTACTTCTTTTCCACCTTTAGCTTCACCGCGCATTTTACCACGGAATTCACGACGGTGTTTAACACGTTTAGGTACTAACATTGGTTATTTACCTCCTTTAGTGTTTTTACGAGCTGGAAGAACTTCACCACGGTAGATCCATACTTTAACACCAAGTTTACCGTATGTAGTATCTGCTTCTTCCCAAGCGTAATCGATATCTGCGCGAAGTGTGTGAAGTGGAACTGTTCCTTCAGAGTACCCTTCAGCACGGGCAATATCTGCACCGTTCAAACGACCTGATACTTGAGTTTTGATTCCTTTAGCTCCAGCACGCATAGCACGTTGGATTGCTTGTTTTTGTGCACGACGGAAAGCAACACGTTGCTCCAATTGACGAGCAATTCCTTCACCTACAAGGTGAGCATCCAAATCAGGTTGTTTGATTTCGATGATGTTGATGTGTACTTGTTTTCCAGTTAATTTGTTAAGTTTTGCACGGAGTGCATCAACGTTAGCACCACCTTTACCGATAACCATACCTGGTTTAGCAGTGTGAAGTGAAACGTTAACTTTGTTTACTGCGCGTTCAATTTCGATAGTTGAAACGGCTGCGTCAGCCAATTCTTTTTGAACGAATTTACGGATTGCAAGATCTTCATGAAGGTAATCCGCGTATTCTTTTTCAGCATACCATTTGGCATCCCAATCACGGATGATGCCGACACGCATACCAATTGGATGTACTTTTTGACCCACGATTTTACCTCCTTATTTTTCTGCAACAGCTACAGTGATGTGAGCTGTACGTTTGTTGATTGGCGAAGCTGAACCTTTCGCACGTGGACGGAAACGTTTCATAGTTGGTCCTTCGTTTGCGAATGCTTCAGATACTACCAAGTTAGCTTTGTCCAAACCAAAGTTGTTTTCAGCGTTAGCTACAGCTGAATTCAAAACTTTCAAGATGATTTCAGCGGCTTTGTTTGGTGTGAATGTCAAGATTGCAATAGCATCGGCTACGCTTTTACCACGGATGTTGTCAAGAACAAGACGTGATTTACGAGGTGAAACACGTACTGTACGAGCCATTGCTTTAGCTGAAGTAATTTCTGCCATTTATGTTCTCCTTATTTTCTACGTGTTTTCTTGTCGTCTGCAGCGTGACCTTTGTAAGTACGAGTTGGTGCAAATTCACCAAGTTTGTGACCTACCATGTCTTCTTGGATGTAAACAGGTACGTGTTTACGTCCGTCATAAACTGCGATAGTGTAACCAATGAAACTTGGGAAGATCGTTGAACGACGTGACCAAGTTTTGATAACTTTTTTCTTTTCGTCATTTGCTTGAGCTTCAACTTTTTTCATCAAATGCTCATCGACGAAAGGTCCTTTTTTAAGACTGCGTCCCATTTTTATGTTTTCTCCTTTAAATGTTGTACCACAGCGGCTTGCGCTCACATGGAGCGCTACCGAGCTGGCGGATTATCTAGCGCTTATGCGACTAGTTTTAAATTATTTCTCGTTGCGACGACGAACGATAAGTTTGTCAGATTTCGCTTTCTTGTTACGAGTTTTAAGACCAAGAGCAGGTTTGCCCCATGGAGTAGATGGCGCTTTACGACCAACTGGTGCTTTACCTTCACCACCACCGTGTGGGTGATCGTTAGGGTTCATTACAGAACCACGAACTGTTGGGCGGATACCTTTCCAACGGCTACGTCCTGCTTTACCAAGGTTCACAAGTCCATGTTGTTCGTTTCCGACAACACCAACTGTTGCACGACAAGTTCCAAGAATCATACGTACTTCGCCAGATTGAAGACGAACAAGAACATATTTACCTTCTTGACCCAATACTTGAGCAGAAGCTCCAGCAGCACGTACCAATTCTCCACCACGACCTGGTTTCAATTCGATGTTGTGGATCAAAGTACCAACTGGGATGTTAGCAAGTGGAAGAGCGTTTCCGACTTTGATATCTGCTTCAGGACCTGAAACGATACGTTGACCAACTTCAAGACCTTTTGGAGCGATGATGTATGCTTTCACACCGTCAGTGTAGTGTACAAGAGCGATGTTTGCAGAACGGTTTGGATCGTACTCGATTGTTTTAACAACTGCTTCAACGTTGTCTTTGTTACGCTTGAAGTCAACCAAACGGTAGAAACGTTTGTGTCCACCACCTTGGTGACGAACAGTGATACGACCGTTGTTGTTACGACCAGCCTTGCTCTTCAAAGCAACAAGCAATGATTTTTCAGGAGTGCTTGTTGTGATTTCAGCGAAATCCAAAGAAGTCATATTACGGCGACCGTTTGTTGTTGGTTTATAAACACGAATTCCCACGATATTTCCTCCTTAGATTATTCAGCTTCAGCAGCAAACAACTCGATTGCTTTTGAATCAGCTGTAAGTGTGATGATAGCTTTTTTAGTTTTGTTAGTAAAACCAGTGTAACGTCCAACACGTTTCGCTTTTGGTTTTACGTTGATTGTGTTAACATTTGCAACTTTAACACCTTCGAAAGCAGCTTCAACAGCTTGCTTGATCAAAAGTTTGTGTGCACGAGTGTCAACTTCAAATACATATTTTCCTGCTTCAAGTTGAGCCATTGAGCTTTCAGTGATAACAGGTTTTTTGATAACATCATACAAATTCATTATGCAAGAACCTCCTCGATTTTAGAGATAGCTGCTTGTGTGACAAGAAGTTTGTCGCTATTTGCGATGTCAAGAACACTTGCAGTTGTAGCAGTTGCAACTTTCACGTTTGGAAGGTTACGAGCTGAAAGAGCTGCGAATTCATTTCCTTCTTCAAGGATAACAAGAACTTTAGAATCGATGCTCAATGCTGCAAGAACTTTTGCAAATTCAGCAGTTTTTGGAGCTGTAAATGAAAGAGCGTCTACAGCTACGAATTTGTTTTCAGCAACTTTTTCAGAGTAAACTGATTTAAGAGCTAGGCGACGAACTTTTTGTGGAAGTTTGTAGCCGTATGAACGTGGAGTTGGTCCGAAGACAACACCACCACCACGCCATTGTGGTGAGCGGATAGAACCTTGACGAGCACGTCCAGTTCCTTTTTGACGCCATGGTTTGCGTCCACCACCTGATACTGCAGAGCGGTTTTTAACAGCGTGTGTTCCTTGACGAAGGCTTGCGCGTTGGCTGATGATCACATCAAACACAACTGATTCATTTGGTTCGATACCAAATACTGCATCGTTAAGAACAACTTGGCCAGCTTCTTTACCAGTTTGGTCAAATAATGTTACGTTTGCCATTGTGACTGATTTCCCCTTTCTTTATTATTTACCAGCTTTAACTGCTGATTTGATAGTGATAAGAGATTTCTTAGCACCTGGTACGTTACCTTTGATAAGGATAACGTTCTTTTCTGGAACAACTTGTACAACTTCAAGGTTTTGAATTGTTACGCGGTCGCCACCCATACGTCCTGCAAGGTTTTTACCTTTGAATACGCGGTTAGGTGCAACAGGTCCCATAGAACCTGGACGACGGTGGTAACGAGATCCGTGAGCCATTGGTCCACGTGATTGTCCGTGGCGTTTGATAACACCTTGGAAACCTTTACCTTTAGAAGTACCAGTTACGTCAACAACGTCTCCAGCTGCGAATGTTTCAACTGTGATTTCAGCACCAACTTCCAAGCCTTCAACGTTTTTGAATTCACGAATGAAGCGCTTAGGAGCCGTGTTAGCTTTCGCTACATGTCCTTTAGCAGGTTTGTTGCTCAATACTTCGCGTTTGTCATCGAAACCAACTTGGATAGCGTTGTATCCGTCTGTTTCTACAGTTTTAACTTGAAGAACAACGTTTGGAGTTGCTTCAATAACTGTTACAGGGATCAATTCGCCAGCTTCAGTGAAGATTTGAGTCATTCCCACTTTTTTCCCTAAGATTCCTTTTGTCATGAGAAAATAGTTCCTTTTCTATATTTTTTATTCAAAAAGTTTTTAACGAGCGTTTTTCATGCTCAAGTCTAAGATACAAAGGGCGTCAAACTCAAAGTGAAAATAGGAAACTGACGCAGTGTCTAACAGACACTAGGAAGTTTATCTTTTTCACACCGAGTTTAGCCCGTGTTCAATTAAATTGAAACACTAGCCTCTGCTCTTTTATATTTTAGATTAAAGTTTGATTTCTACGTTTACACCACTTGGAAGATCCAATTTCATCAACGCATCAACTGTTTTTTGAGTTGGGTTAACGATATCGATCAAACGTTTGTGTGTACGCATTTCAAATTGTTCGCGAGAGTCTTTGTATTTGTGAGTCGCACGAATGATTGTGTAGAGGCTACGCTCAGTTGGAAGTGGGATTGGACCCGCAATTTGTGCACCTGTACGAGTAGCTGATTCTACGATTTTTGCAGCCGCTGTGTCAAGCGTACGGTGTTCGTAAGCTTTCAAACGGATACGGATTTTTTTGTTTGCCATCTTTTTCTCCTTTTCGTCTATTTAAGATAATAGGCTAGCTCCACAAGAAAACCGACGCGCGTTGCGTGGCAATGCAACCGAGCGTGTCGCAACCTCTTGCATCAAAGCTAAGGCTGTAATTTACAGCACCATAATAGAATAACACAAAGCCCCTGCGATTGCAAGGGATTTGTTAGGTTTTTTTCGTTTTTTTAGGATGAAACTGTTTTCCTATTTCATCTTCCTATGATTACTGATTTACGTCTATAAAAATCAATCTTTTCTTCTATATAACATGCGTCATAACATGCGTCATCTTGACCTTAAATTTATCTTCTGATTGATCTACTAAAATGTCCGCTTTAGACTCGGTTTCTCTATAGTATCGCAGATACTGCTCCCGTCTCATCTGATGGCTAGCTAATACAAAAGATGCATCGCGATTTCTCATTGTCGTATCTCGAGCCAGACGCCTCTTTAACTCTGTTTCTTCATCCGTGTAGAAACAGATGATTTTGTCAAAGAGCTTCTTGGGTAGAAAGCCCACAGACATCCCTTCAACAATCAGAATCGGTTTTGCTCCAGACAAGAGTTCACTAGCCTTCCACGGTTCATCGATTGTCAAGACATCCATACCTGCCTGCAAGGCTAAGATATCTCTCTTCAAACTTGCCAGTTCATGCGCCACTGGGAGACAAGCTGTCACCTTTTGATCTGGCGCTTGCTTTGGTACTACCAGGTGACGTTCTGAAGTGATATAGGGATCTGTTTCTAGTAAATTTACTGTAGTAGAATCTAAAGCTTGGTACAATTCCTGTGCGAAGGTTGATTTACCTGAAGCCCCATGACCGTAAATCCCCAGCGTCCTAACCCTTCCCGTTTCAATCTCTGAAACCAGTTGTTCTATCAGGTCATTTTTCTTCATTCTCTCTTCACCTGTTCATAGCTTTCTTTTCCGTCATTAAGCTTGTCCCAAATCACCACTTGCCCACTTTTGAGAGATTTTTGCACATCGATAATCCGTTGATTGGAAGAACCTCGAAACTGGAGCATGAGATTGCGCTTGCTTTTATCATACCGCCCATCGACAAGGATGTCAATTAAGGATAAGAGTTCCAGTTTATCTGGAGTCTCCAGCATCATTTCTTCCCAAGTGTAGCCCGTCCAGGACCAGATGTCTTTATCTGGCAATTCCTTTCGAATGCGTTTAACGAGTGGTAAGAGAATGCCTGTATTAAGAAAAGGTTCTCCTCCCAGCAAGGTCAAGCCTTGAACATAGGGCTGGGCAAGATCTGTCATAATCTGTTCTTCCAACTCTGGTGTATAAGGAATCCCTGCATTGAAAGACCAAGTCGCAACATTATAGCACCCCTCGCAGTGAAACATGCAACCTGATACATAGAGAGAGTTTCGCACACCTTCTCCATCGACAAAGTTAAAGGCCTTGTAGTCAATGATACGCCCCTGACTGAGTTCTTCACTTTTCCACTCGCCTGGTTTTGGTGTATTCCATGTCATGCTGTCTACTCCAAGTCTATCCAATAGCGCTCCGTTCCGTTTCGAACATCCTCCAACTCCCCACCATTAGCTAAGATAACAGCTCGGCTTGCTGGATTTTCTGTGCTACAAGTCACTAAAGCTCGTTTAATATTCTTTCCCTTAGCAACTTGTAGACCTTGTCGGAGGGATTCTTTCGCATAACCCTTACCTCTTTCAGATGGACGAATGGAGTAGCCAATATGGCCCCCATTTTCTAGTAAGTAATCATTTAATCGGAGACGAAGGTTGAGAAAGCCAAGAGCCTGGCCTGCTACGTCAAAACTAACCAGCTGGATAGCAGGAACCCAGTTTTCAGGAATATTGAGTCCCGCTTCCGCTTGAAGATTTTCTTCTAGCCACTCTTCATAAACAAAATTGTTGGCGTTCCAAAACCCACCATCGTGGGGTGATTGAGTCTGTTCAAACTCTGCCATCATCTCTAAAACTGTTTCTTTATCTGCCAATGTTGGTCTGCGTAGTATCATTTTTACCTCCAATTAAGAGAAAAGCGAGAGGCAACTCTCACTTTTATTTTTTCTTGTTCTTGTTTAAAAACTGTTCTCTGAGGTTGAGCAAGCGTTCTTTTTTACCTATTCCACCTTTCGAGTGTTTCTCGTGATAACGGATCACTTGTGCGCGTCCCTTATCGTCTAATTGGTATTTCCCCATTGCGTTTCCTTCTAATTTGTTACTTCATGTCCAGCTGTTTTGATAGTAGAGCCATTCATGTGTTTGACACGCGCAGCGATTTCCTTGTGGCGTCCGTTAACCATCGGACGCGCTTGAGGATTTCCCAGATAACCACACGTACGTTTGACCACATCTACTGTTTTAGGGTCGCTATTGCCACAGTTGGGACAAGCAAATCCTCTCTCAGTTGGTTCAAAATCCCCTTCAAAGTCACACTTGTAGCAACGATCAATCGGAGTATTAGTTCCTAGATAACCGACACGGTCATAGGCATAGTCCCAAACAGCTTCCAGGGCTTTAGGATTTTGTTGAAGAACTGGGTACTCACAATAATGAATGAAACCACCTGACGCACCTGCTTCTGGATAAACTTTCTCAAAGTCTAACTTTTCAAACGGTGTTGGATTTTTCCGGACATCGTAGTGGAAAGAGTTGGTGTAGTATTCCTTGTCCGTGATGTCAGGAATAGAACCGAACTTCTCCGTATCCAAGCGACAGAAGCGATCTGTCAGACTTTCAGACGGTGTGGAGTAGATAGAGAAATGGTAACCATATTGGTCAGACCACTCTTCCACACGACGTTTCATATCGCGAATGATATCCAGCGTAAATTCCTTGGCTTCTGGATTGCTTTCCCAGCTATTTCCAAAGAAGACAGTAGCCACTTCGTACAAACCGATGTAGCCCAGCGAAACTGTCGCACGGCGATTCTTAAAGAGCTGATCAACGCTCTCGTCTTTTCCAAGACGGCGTCCGAAGGCCCCGTACTGATAGAGAATGGGGGCGTTTGCTGGTGTTGCTTCCTTGGTTCGTTCAACACGATAAACTAGAGCATCTTCTGCGATGTTCATCCGCTCGTTGAAGATTTCCCAGAACTTATTCATGTCGCCCTCAGACTCGAGGGCGATACGAGGCAAATTGACTGTCACAACACCTAGATTCATACGGCCTGAATTGACCTCGACGCCATTCTCATCCTTCCATCCTTGAAGGAAAGAACGGCAACCCATAGGAACCTTGAAAGAACCTGTCAACTCGATAATCTTATCGTAGGACAAGACATCTGGGTACATCCGCTTGGTTGCACACTCGAGGGCCAACTGTTTGATGTCATAGTTCGGAGTCCCTTCTTCCAAGTTAAGGCCTCTTTTCAGCGTAAAGATGAGTTTAGGGAAGATAGCTGTTCGATGTTCTGAACCAAGCCCCTTGATACGAATGGTCAAGATAGCTTTTTGAATTTCCCGCTCAAAACGATTGGTCCCTAGACCGAAACCTAGCGAAGTAAACGGTGTTTGTCCATTTGAAGTGAAGAGGGTGTTAATTTCATACTCAAGAGATTGCATGGCATCGTAGATGTCCTTTTGCGTTTTCTTCCAAGCGTAATCTTCCCGTTTTTCAGGCAAGACCCACTCTTCTGCATCCTTGAGGTGCTTTTGATAATTCTTCTCTGCATAAGGAGCCAAGACTTCATCGATACGGTCAGCTGAGCAACCCCCGTACTGGCTAGAAGCAACATTGGCGATGATTTGTGAAATCTGAGCTGTCGCAGTCTGGATAGACTTGGGACTCTCTACCTCTGCATTTCCAATCTTAAAACCATTTTCTAGCATGCCTTTAAAATCAATCAAACAGCAGTTGGTCATCGGAGTATAGGGGCTGTAGTCCAAGTCATGATAGTGGATATCCCCTTTTTGATGAGCATTGGCTACGTGCTTAGGAAGCATTTGCAGCCCGATTGATTTCCCCACAATCCCTGCTGTCAAATCACGCTGGGTATTAAAGACATCACTGTCTTTATTAGCATTTTCATTGACAACTGCTTGATCTTTATTGAGAAGTTTATGGATACTAAAGTTGATATCTGTCGCTTTTGAGCGCTCAAAATCCCTTTGTGTCCGATAAGTGATATACTCCTCAGCCAGCGCATATTCTTTGGCTTCAAGGAGTTCATGCTCTACGATATTCTGAATCTCGTAAATCTTGACACCTTGAGGGAAACGACTGTGAATTTCCGCAACAATACGCTCAAGCAGCCCATTTAGACGTTTTTCGACCAAGGGTGTCACATCCATGACTTTGTCAGCCGCCTTGTGGAGAGCTTTGTCAATCTTGTCTATATCAAACACTACACGTCTACCATCTCGTTTTTCAACGAACAAGGTGGGAACGGTTGCAAGCTTTTCTTCTAATACAATCATATCCATGCTCTTTTCTATTTTTCTTCTTAAGTGATATTATACCACTCTAAAAAGAAAAATCAATATCTTGTGTTAAAAATTCTAAAATTTTTAAAAATCCACAAGATATTGATTTATTATTTAGATTTATAAAGCTTGAATTCCTTACTATCCGTCTGAACAAGCTCGTATTTTTCACTAAGTAGGCTCTCTACATCCGACCACAAGGCAACCTTTTGGTTGACCAAAATCATCTTCGGTTGATTTTCTTTCAAGTCATTGACTAGTTTCGTTTTATTCTCGTCGCTTGCAGTATAGAGTGTTGGTGTTACTAGAGAGCTTGGCGCCAAGCGTTCACTTGCGCGGTAGAAATCTGGACGATCATCCCAAGCATAGACACGATCCTCAGAACTCGTTTGCTGTTTGACCACGCTAGCAAGTTGCTCGCGTTCCTGATAAGTACTTGGATGCGAAATATAGCGACTCAAAACAGGTAGGAAAAGTAAATAGACTATCGCAACTAATGGTAGATAGAAATTTCCCTTGAGGTAGCGACCAAAGAGTGATGAAGAGCGAACTCTTCGTCTACTACGACTGATACGATCAGGGCTTCCTTCTTTGATGTTGGTTAACGATAACAATGTCAGAAAGGGCAAAATCGCTGCCAAACGTGAGCCATGCAAAGGTTCTTTTGAAAGAATTAATAAAGAAAGAGTTACTAATAATCCTAAAATAGCGCCTATTGAGACAGCAGATTGTTTGGCTGGTTTAGATTGAAACAATCCTGAAAAGATCAATGTCAGAATCCCAATACCGATGGATAGCAAACCATAGAAAGCAGCATTCTCCATAAGATTGGCATTTGAAAATAGACTAAGCGTATCTATTGGATACAAAGTATGGCTAATCGCATCACCAAAAGTTCCTGTTAAGACTGTATAATAGCCAATTGGATAAAAAATGATAGAAAATCCTAGGGCTGATGCGAAAAATTGATACAAACCATGAGCAAATTTACGCTTGGCAATATTAAATCCAAACAAACTCAAGGCAAGTGTGGCTGCAAACAAAGCTGTGGGAATAGGGGATAGGAAGAAAGCTAATGCTAAACTCATCCCAACTCGCAAGAAACCTTTATCGTTACTTGGATCATCCAGATAGTCAGCCACTAGGCTAAAACTATAAAATAGAAAAGGCAAGGCCACAACTACTGCATAGCTACCACCAAATCCCAGACTGCCTACAAGCAAATAGAAAACCAACAAAAGCTGTCTAGCCTGCTCTCCCTGACCTGTCAAGGTATCTGCAGATTTAAATAGAAAAACACCAGCTCCGAACAAGGCCAACCACTCCACCAAAGCAAAAAGAATACTCCCTTGAGAGAGGTAGGTTAGTAAGTAATAAAGCAGTCCATTTGAACCATAATAATCCGTGTAAATCTGCCCACTCTGATGTAGTGCCCAACCAGTATAAAGATCTTGCATCTGTTGAGGACTTACTAAACCAAAGATCAGAGGCAACATGACAGAAACAGCTGTAGCAGCCAGACTCCAAATTGCCACACTAAAAAACGGAAGTGGAGTTCGTTTCTTCTTGCCTCGCTCCAGTCCAAATTCAGACTCTTGATCCAGCCATTCTTGATACTGGTATCGAGATCCTTCTAGCTGTTCGTCTTTTTCCCCATATACGTTCATTCAATTTCTCCTCTAAGTTTATCTGTTTTAGTATATCAAAATCTTACAGGAATGTCAGCTAAGGATTGATATTTCTTTAACTTCTTATCTAGCTCAGCATAGCGTTCAATCTCTCGAAAACGGTGTAAACTGCTTGTTTGAAACTCTAGGATAAAATCATATTCTTCTTGATTTAGCATTTTCATCCTCCTGCTTATCTATTCGCAAAAAGACAAAAATAAGATCCAGCCTTGGACCAGATCTTGATGGATAATTAGAGCATAGGTGCAAACAACTGGACAATTTCCTTGATCAGGCTTTGATACCAGCTTGTTTTGATTGTGTGGGGATAAATTTCTTGAGAAACTTTAAAAATCTCTTCGAAGTCCCTTTCAATATCGATGATAGACTGCATTCTATAAAGCAAGACGGCATTCTCATAGTGGTGTAGCAAACTCCGATAGTCAAAATTGATGGTTCCCACAGTAGCTGCCTCTCCATCGACAAGCATTTGTTTGCTATGAAGAAATCCCGGGCTGTACTCATAAATACGAACCCCTGCAGATAGCAAGTCTGGATAGGCTCCCCGAGTAACTAATTGAATAACCTTCTTATCTGGGATACACGGCGTCACAATTCGCACATCTACCCCTCTCAATGCTGCATTTTTGATACTCTCGGTTAGATCATAGTCAGCGATCAGATAAGGGGTCGTGATGTAGACGTAGTCTGTAGCTTGATTGATAAGGTTTTGATAGACCGTTTTTCCAACCTGGGCTCGGTAGATGGGTTTTGGCCCGCTACTATAGGGAATACAGAGCCCCATCCCATCTTTGGGTTGATTTTCGAGATGGTATTGGTCAAAGTCACTAATTTCCCCACGGTTGATATACCAAGTTGATAAAAAGAGTCTAGTAAAAGCCTTAACTGCCGATCCATCTAGGCGAATACCGCTATCCTTCCAATAACCAAAGCGCTCGATATGGTTGATATACTCATCTGCCAGATTAACACCACCTGTATAGGCGATTTGACCATCGATAATCATGATTTTACGGTGATCACGGTTGTTATAAGCAACGGTCAAACGTGGAATCACCTTATTAAATTTATGTGCTTCAATCCCTCGACCACGAAGCTGGATGGTGTAATCTCCAGGCAAGGTTGCCATACAACCAATATCATCATAGAGGAGTTTGACTTCTACTCCTTGAGCAGCCTTTTCTTCCAAAATTCCCAAAATACTATTCCACATCAAGCCTTCTTCGATGATATAGTATTCGAGAAAGATAAACTTCTCCGCTTTTTTGAGATCCTCCAACATCTGGCGCCACATGCTTTCACCTGAAGGGAAGAAATGGGTATCTGTTCGATTATAGACATCCGCATTCGTATCCATACTGAGGAGAGATTTGATGACTCCGTAAGCCGACTTATCCTCTTCCTTTAACTCCAAACGGAGGGCTCTGCTATTGTCCTCTCGGTCAACCATTGATTGGAGTTGCTTTAGCTGCTTGACCTCTTTTTTAGATAGGCGGCGTTCTCCAAACATGATATAGAGCAAGGGACCAAATACTGGCACAAAGGCTACTAACAGCCATGTCACCTTGCTTTCAGGATTCATGGACCGATTGACAATTGATACAATGGTCGCTAAGCTTACTAAAATGACAAGGATAATCCAGAGAATCGGAGCCATCTGGCCTAGATAGAGAAATAAACCAAAGACGATAAACAACTCTGCCAACATGATGGTAATACTAAAACCATATTTGGACATGAGTAGCTGCATTTTTCTAGCTGTCATACATCCCCTTCCTTTTCTATCATTCTCCCTCACCGATTGATGAACTAATGTTTCTACTAGTATACCTCAGTTCAGGGGTAGATGGCAACCTTTTACCTTTTTCTATTCAAACTATTCCAAGAACTGCAAGATTCCTAAACTACACCCACACTATATGAAGCGCTGCCCTTCTTATCTTTTTAACTAGAGTATTAAGAAGCTTAAAAAGAACTACCAAAATGATAGTTCTTTCCAGCATTATTTAGCTTCTTTTCACTTTATGAATCAGAAGAGTTCTTTGTAGAGAGCTATGGTTTCTTCTAAGGTTGGCATAAATGGATTTCCAGGTGCACAAGCATCAATCAAAGCATTCTTAGAAAGGTAGTCAAAGTCAAAGTCTTTTTCTTGGATACCGAGTTCAGTGAGTTTCTTCGGAATACCTACTGTTTCAGACAGTTTTTCAATTTCAGCGATAGCATAGTCAGCGCATTCCTGGTCTGTTTTCCCCTCAACATGGAGTCCCAAAGCCTTGGCTACATTGCGGAAAGCTTCTGGTACACGTTTGGCATTTTCGCGTTCTACAACTGGGAGAAGCATGGCACAGCAGACACCATGCGGCAAGTTATATACCGCACCGAGTTGGTGAGCCATAGAATGAACATAGCCCAAACCAGCATTGTTAAAGCTCATACCACCGAGGAAGATGGCATTGACCATCGCCTCACGCGCTTCAATATCTTGTCCGTTAGCCACAGCACGAGGAAGGTACTCCTTGATGAGTTCAATAGCTCCGATAGAGAGTTTCTTGGTCACATTATAAGCACCTGGTGTTACCAAGGCTTCGACAGCGTGAGTAAGAGCGTCCATACCTGTCGCTGCTGTCAATCCTTTCGGTTTTGAAAGCATGAGTTCTGGGTCATTGACTGAGATGAGGGCGAGGCTGTTCTTATCAACCATTACCATCTTGACCTTGCGTTCTTCGTCAGTAATGACATAGTTAATGGTGATTTCTGCAGAAGTTCCAGCTGTTGTATTGATCGCAACCACTGGCAACCCTTTTTCAGCAGACTTGTGAAGTCCTTCGTAGTCCTGTGGTTTGCCACCATTTGTCGCAATGATAGAGATACAACTAGCCGCATCCTGAGGAGACCCACCCCCAAGACTGATGATAAAGTCACATCCATGCTCTTTCAGGGCAGCCACTCCGTCTGTGACGTTCTTGCAAGTCGGATTTGGCTCCACATCGCTAAAGATCACATATTCGATCTCTTCAGCATCTAATGGTTTTAGGACCTTAGGTATAATATCACTGCCTTCGATGAATTTATCTGTCACCAAAAGGGCCTTCTTATACCCCAGTTCCTTGATATACGGACCTACTTCATTTACAACACCTTTACCAATAAGGTTAACTGATGGAACGTAAAATGTAGCCATATGCTTTTCCTCCTGCGCCTCTGCGCTATTTGATTATTTACTATAAGTATACGACCTAATAAGAAGTTTTACAAATTTTTGTAAGCGTTTTAAGTAAAAAGTTAGTAAAGAACCACTGGTCACGTTTTAAAACAAAAAAGCTCCAAAAAGACTAATTTCATCTCCTTGGAACTTTTGCTTAATTATTATTGTTTCGTTAAGACTACTCGGTCAGATGCCTCTCGATCCATATCGTCGATAGTCATTTGATTACCATTAACTGCGTAAATCTTGACATCATCACCGATGATGACACGTTGATTTTCTGGATCAAAGGTGACTTGCTTGATTTCCTTATCTCCATCTGGCTCGACCTCAGTCCATGTACCAGCTTTACCTGTTACAACAAGAGTGATCTGGTCATTCTCATCTTTTCCAGTATAGGTACCATTGATGTTCGTAGGTTGAGCCACAGTAGTATCCTGACTCGAGGACGCCTGTGGTTGACTAGCACTTGTAGCAGCACTAGAAGACGATTCTTGTTGAGTAGATGGTTGCTGAGCAGATTGCTGGGTAGGGGCTTGTGCCTTAGGTCCACAAGCTGCTAAAAGACTAAGAATTGCTAGGGAAGCAATAGAAAGTGTGAATGTTTTCGTTTTCATAGCGATTTCCTTTCTTTTGTGCCAATGTTTTGCTGGAATCGTTTCCAGATGTACCTCCTACCTCCAGTATAGCAACTTCATCCTAGAAGGTCAACTAATCCCATCACTTCCAACCAAACTCGCTCGTACTTCCGAGATAAAGTAGAGTGACCCCGTCACGAAAAGCAAGTTCTGGTCATTGGCCTTTTCTTCAAATTCTCTGATAAAATCGCCATAGGAAGGAATCAAATCGTAACCCGCCACATCCTTCTCATCCAAAGAACCTTGGTAGTCAAAACCCGTTACCTTAAGTTCCACCTCAGGCAACTGCTCAGATAGACAGCCTAACATCCCTTGATAATCCTTGCGTTTAAGAGCGCCAAAAAGAATGCGAACTTGATAGCCTTGCTGGATTTTCCCTTGAATAAACTCGACTAGACGAGTCAAGGCTGGAAGATTGTGAGCCCCGTCTAGGTAGATATGCGGACGAATCCGTTCCAATCGACCGGCCCAGTGAGTCTCTTTCAAGGCCTGTCTGACAAGTTCTTCTTCGACACCTTCACCTCTTGACGCCATAAACAGAAGAAAAGTTTGTAAAGCCAAGGCGGCATTTTCTTGTTGATAAGCACCTTCCAAACCGATTTCGAGCTGTGAAAAGCTTGCTAGGCTACTTGAAAAATCCCCAGCAGTCAAGGTGAAGTCTCGCCCAGCTTGATAAAGGTCTACATCTAACTCTCTCGCTCTTTTTTGACAGACAAGCTCTGCTTCTGGAGCTAGCTTAGCAATGACCGCCTTCTTTCCAGCCTTGAAAATACCAGCTTTCTGCTCGGCTATTTCCTCCAGACTGTCACCTAAGGTCTCCTGATGATCTAGACCAATCGAAGTAATAACTGCAACCTCTCCTGTTACGACATTAGTCGTGTCAAGCAGACCACCAATCCCCACTTCTAGCAGGACTAGATCCACTCCCTGCTCTTTAAAGTAAAGCAAAGCAATCAGGGTCAACAACTCAAAGAAAGACAATTGATCATGTGCTTCTAAAAGAGTTTTTTCCATCTCCTTAACTTGGTTAGCTATACGGGTAAAGTCTTCATCTACGATCGGTAGCCCATTGATACAGATTCGATCATGGATACTGACGATATGAGGAGAGGTAAAAGTGCCAACTTTTTTTCCATGAGCTACAAACAACTCCCTCATAAAGGCGATAGTTGACCCCTTACCGTTAGTCCCTGTTACGTGGATAATAGGATAAGTCCTCTCTGGATTCCCCAGCAAATCCACAGCTCGCTGCATTCGTCCAAGACCAGATCTAAAGTTTAAACCAATCCGACTATGCAGCCATTCTTCTACTTCAAACACACACATCTCCTTAACAAAAGTACAATCAACTACTGCATCAAAGTATGATTACAAATAAAAAGCGAGGTCGGGACAAAAATTCCAACCTCTTACCTGGTTAGCTAATCACTAGCTACTATGAATTTCAACGTGGGCTAAAAACATCCACTGGATGTTCCAACTCTTCCAATTTTTAGGAGTTGGGCTAAAAACGTCCCCTGGACGTTTTTACTCCTCCATAAAGCTGTTGAAGACTTCTTCAATCATATTCCATTCGTCTTCTGAGTCTTCTGGGATTGGTTGCAATTCGCCTTCTGTTCCGTCTTCGTTTTCGATGAATGAGTAAGCTTGGATTTCAACTTCACCGTTTTCGTCTTCTTCTGCGTTAACTGGCACTAGGAGAACATAGTTTTTACCAAACTCTTCTTTCCCATCAATCGTCAAAAGAATTTCAAACAAGGTTTCATTTCCTTGCTCGTCTACTAGTGTAATCAATTCGCGTTCTTCGTGGTCATGGTTGTGATCGTGTGACATAGTTTCTCCTCTGTCTTAAAATTTTCTATCTAAATAATTTTGCAAAATCAGCTGAGCAGCCAACTTATCAATAACTTTTTTTCGCTTGTTGCGACTGATATCAGCCTGCTCAATCAACATACGCTCCGCAGCGACCGTTGTCAAACGCTCATCCTGATAGTCTACTGGCAAACCAAAGAGTTCTTCTAGCTTTGCTCCGTATGCTTGACTGGCTTCTACTCGTGGACCGCTGGTATTGTTCATGTTCTTTGGCAAACCTACTACAAAGCGTTCCACCTTATAGCTGTCAACCAATTTCTTGATACGGTCAAAACCAAACCGACCCTGATCCTCATTAATCTGGATGATTTCAAGTCCTTGAGCAGTGAAGCCTAGGGGATCGCTAATAGCCACCCCTACTGTTTTTGAACCGACGTCCAATCCCATAATTCTCATAGATTATAGATCGACTCCTTGTCCTTTAAGGTAGTAGCGTACCAATTCTTCAACAATCTCATCACGCTCATACTTACGGATTTGATTTCGTGCATTGTTGTATCGAGGAACGTAGGCAGGGTCTCCACTCAATACATAACCCACAATCTGGTTGATCGGATTGTAGCCTTTTTCATTCAGAGAAGCATAGACGTCTGTCAACGTTTCACTAATTTCCTTCTTGTTGGAATCATCCAATTTAAAACGTACAGTTTCTTCAGTAAATCCCATTCTAACACCCTCTTTCCTTAGAATAGTACTATTATAGCATATTTCCTTACGTTCTACAATTAAGTCAATCCATTTATTTGGATTTTCTTACTGTTCTGTCGCACCATTTGCCACTCTGTCTGCGATATATTGGCTTGGTTCATTTTTCAAAAGAGTCTCTAAGCCAAGATTTTTCAAATAATCTGTCTGTGACGCCTTTTTGACATCCAAGACTTGTAAATCATAGGTCGTTGTGGTCTGGATTTCAGTCTGACTGAGTAGTTTGGTTTCAAGTGTAAAACCTGCCAATTTACGCGCTTCCTGAAGCATTTCATCCTTTTCTTCTGCTTCTAAAAGAGCTTTTTGAGTTTCTTCAAGACCGTGGTCAGCGATAAAGGATTTCAATTCCTCACTTAAGGGCCGTATCTGCCGAATAACCAATTTTAGAAATTGTTTCCCTTTATAGGTAATGGTTTGCGTTTGCTTGACGCCATCTCCTGACTCAGGGAAAATCAAAGTCTTAGTCACAACCGTATTCTTTTCCGCATTTTCCAAAACGGGCAGAGTAGACTGGAGTGTTTCGGATTCACTTTTTGAACTGGATGTCGTTTCCTTCTTTTGGCCACATCCTGCAAGTAGCAGGAGGAGAGTAGCTGCGCCAATTACTATCTTTTTCATAATTCCTCACATAATTTTTTGATAAAAAATGAACAAGGCTAGGAGATACCCCAGCCTCGATGTTTATAGAGCTGCACGCAAACGTGCTTCTGCATTTTCTACATTACGGACAGAGCGTGGTAAAAAGGCACGGATATCATCTTCTTTGTAACCGACCTGCAAACGCTTCTCGTCAACTAGAATAGGACTTTTTAAGATCCGTGGTGTTTCCATGATTAAGTTGAGTACTTCATTGACACTCAAATCTTCGATGTCAACTCCTAAAGCTTTCGCATAGCGGTTTTTTGATGATACAATGCTGGCAATTCCATTATCTGTCTTTGTCAGAATATCAAGTAATTCTTCTCTCGTAATCCCTTCTTTACCAAGGTTTTGTTCTTTATAACTTAACTGGTGTGCGTTGAGCCAAGTCTTCGCTTTCTTACAGCTTGTGCAACTGGAGACGGTATAAATCTTAATCATGTGCCTACCCCTTTCGCTACATGTTACTATCAGTTTAGTCTATTATACCATAAAAAACATCCGACTTGCGACCTATTTTTAAAAAAATTTAACTTTTTTAGCGATTTTCGTACTTTTTTCTTGACAAAATCAATTTATAGCCAACTTTTAAATTTTTTGATATAGATTCGTTTCACAACTGTAACACTGATCATATAGAGAACGATGATCAAAAGCAAAAAGAGGAAATAAATTGGTTCCAAAGGGGTTAAATGAAGAAGGCTAGCAATTGAAGAGTAGGGAAGGAAGGTCACAAAGCTAGCTGCTAGCAAGGTTGTTCCAAGAACAAACCATGATGGACGACTTTGTAAGAAAGGAAGCTTTGCTGAACGGAGCATATGGATAACCATGGTTTGGGACCACATGGATTCAATGAACCAACCTGTCTGGAACAAGATGATAAAGCCCGTTGCAGACTCTGCTCCGTGGACATAGGCTTGACCTGTCGCCATTGGAACAATGACAAAATAGAGCAAGATAAAGGTCAAAATATCAAAAATAGAAGAAATCGGACCCATCCAAATCATAAAGCGAGTAATGGACTGAGCCTCCCACTTATGAGGCTTCTTCAAAAAGTCTTCATCCACATTATCAAATGGCATGGCAATGCAAGAAAGATCGTAGACTAGGTTTAAGACAATCAAGTGAATCGGAGCCATTGGCAGGAAAGGTAAAAATATACCAGACACTAACAGAGAGAAAATGTTCCCGAAATTAGAGCTGACCGTCATCTTGATATATTTGGTCATATTAGCATAGACTTTGCGTCCTTCAACCAGCCCTTTTTCAAGCACCATCAAATCCTTATCTAGCAAAATGACATCAGCCGTTTCTTTGGCAATATCTACTGCTGTATCAACAGAAATCCCCACATCTGCCACTTTCATAGAAGGGGCATCATTGATTCCATCTCCCATATAACCGACACAATGTCCATTAGATTTGATTTGTAAAATGATTCGTGCTTTCTGATCCGGAGAGAGTTTGGCAAAGACAGTCACCTTCTCAACTGCTTGGGCCAACTCTTCGTCCGTCATGGCATCAATATCAGAACCCAGCAAGATTTGATCAACGTCTAAACCAACTTTTTCGCAAACTGCTTGGGTTACCTTCTCATTGTCCCCCGTCAAGATCTTTGTTTGAACACCGTGTTCTAACAAAGCTTGGATAGCAGGTGCTGCTGATGGTTTTGGTGGATCTAGAAAGGCAAGATATCCTGTTAGAATCATCTCTTTTTCATCTTCAACAGAGTAAGCAAAACCTTCTTTTAGGCCTGTTTTATAGGCGACTCCCAAGACTCGCAAGCCCTGTTGATTAAGTTGGTCCACTTCTTTTAAGATTTCCACTCGGATATCATCCGTTAGAGGGCTAATCTGACCTTGATATTCCACATGGGTTGAAATCGCAAGCATTTCCTCTAGAGCACCCTTGGTTACCAAACTAACAACTTCGTTCTCATCCTTGACGATGACACTCATCCGTCTGCGTTCAAAGTCAAAGGGCAATTCATCGATTTTTTGGAAGCTAGTATCCAAATTTTGTAGAATAGCGTGTTCTTTAGCTTCTTTTTCAGTTCTACTGATAATGGCACGGTCCATTAAGTTTTTCAATCCCGTTTGAAAATAGGAATTGAGGTAGGCACGTCTCAACACAGACAAATCCAAATCTCCATGTATATCCAAAGGATATTCAAGGACAATTTCGTCTTGGGTAAGGGTTCCGGTTTTATCCGTACACAGGATATCAATAGCACCTAGGTCCTGTATGGCATTGAGTTTTTTGATGACGACTTTTTCCTTGGCCATGATAATGGAACCTTTTGCTAAACTGGCCGTGATGATCATAGGAAGCATCTCAGGTGTCAATCCAACACCAACACTCAGTGCAAACACACCTGCTTCCAGCCAGTCGCCGTCTGTCAAGCCATTGGAGAGAAACACGATGGGAACCATGACTAACATCAAACGGATTAAGAGCCAAGAGATGCTGTTCATCTCCCGTTCAAAAGAGGTCGGTTCGTCATAGGTATTGAGAGTCTGCTCGATCTCTCCCATCATGGTATCATCACCGACCGCTAGAATCAAAGCCTTGGCACTTCCTGATATCACGTTGGTTCCCATAAAGGCGAGCGCCTCTGCTTCTAGCAAACTATCAAAATTTGACTGACTCATTTTTGACAAGGCCAGTTTTTCAACCGAGTCACTTTCACCTGTCAAACCAGACTGTTGGACAAAGAAATCACGTGATTCAATCAAAAGGAGGTCTGCTGGAATCATATCCCCAGCACTTAACTTGACTATATCTCCAACGACCAAATCTTCAATTGCGACCTCTAAACTCTGGCCTTCGCGAATAACTGTGGCTGTATTCACAATCATTTTTGATAGATTGATCGCAGCTTTGTCACTCCGCAGTTCTTGAACAAAGCGTATGCCACCAGAGATTAGAACGAGAACGACGATGATGATAGAAGTCGTCGGATCTTCTTGTCCAGACTTCGCCAACCAGACGTTGGTCACCATGGAAATCATAGCGATGACCAGCAGGATGATTGTAAATGGATTGATAATAGAATCGTAAATCTTTTTGAGGATACTGTCTTCTTGACCCTTAGTGATGGTGTTTTCGCCATATAGGTCACGATTTTTCTCCACCTGCTCCTCAGTCAAGCCTGTTAGACTTGTCTTATAAAAAGATAGAGTTTCTTTTAAAGGTGTATGAATAGCTACTGCTAATCTTTCTTTTGTAGTTTTCATTGGTTTCTCCTATCTGTATGAATGATTTGTTTCATACACAGAGACCAATCACTTTATAAGGGCAGAACGACACAAATCAGCGATTGGCTGTGTATGTGCGGTTCTGGATGATCGTCAATTTGCATCGTTTTTCTCCTTTCTTTTTCTTAAAACAGCAGAAAATCCTACCATAAAAATGGCAGGATTAAAAAACTAATTATCTGTTTTTTCGTTCAAGCTTTAACTCCATAGGGCGATGTAATGAGCTTAGTCTTGGCCTTCGCGACCAGGACTGTTGACCAACGAGTAGTGTCTCCACTGCTTTGCGGTAGTCATCCGTATCCCTATGGTAGCCTCACCTACCGTTTTCGTCTATCAGTATAAACCTTTAAAATATAAAAGTCAACGATTTATCTTAATTTTCTTAAATAATAATTAATTCCTTCGGCGCTAGAGTCAACAATTCGCAACCGTTATCTGTAATTAAGATATCATCTTCGATACGAACCCCGTATTTGCCTTCAATATAGATACCTGGCTCGTCTGTCAAGGTCATTCCTGCCTTAATCGTATCGGTAGAAGTTTGGCTAAAGTATGGTTCCTCATGGATATCCAGTCCGATACCGTGACCGATACCGTGGGTAAAGTAGTCACCATAACCCGCTTCTACGATAATGTCACGAGGAATCTTGTCAAAGTCACGGAAACCTAATCCTGCCTTAGCTTGGTCAATCAAGGCTTGGTTGGCTTTTAGAACCGTATGGTAAATCTCTGCCTGTTCGTCGCTAACATGCCCCAAGTAGATAGTCCGTGTCATATCACTGACATAGTGGTCGTAGAGACAGCCAAAGTCCATGGTAATGGCTTCTCCTGCTTCAACCGGTTTGTGCATTGGATGGGCATGGGGTTTAGAAGAGTTGATGCCACTTGCTAAAATGGTATCAAAAGACAAGCCTGCCGCTCCTAGCTCACGCATGCGGAAGTCAAGGAAGTTGGCAATTTCGATCTCAGTTTTTCCTGGTTTGATAAAATCAAGCGCATCGCGAAAAGCTTGGTCTGAGATAGAACATGCCTTACGAATAGTCGCAATCTCCGCCTCATCCTTAATCATACGAAGCGCTTCAACAAACTGAGTCTGCGGAAGTAAATCCAAACCTGCAAAAGCTGCCTGCATACGGTGGTAATAAGAGACCGAAATCTCGTCCTCAAAACCGATGCGAGACAAGCCCATATCCTTAACGATGCCTGCAATAACAGCCAATTCATCACGATCAGCCACAATTTCAAAACCTGTCACTTCTTGCTTAGCTGCAATGATATAGCGAGAGTCTGTCACCAAAATCTGACGGTCACGGCTGATAAAGACTGTTCCATTTGAACCCCAAAAACCAGTCAAATAATAGACGTTTTTAAGGTTATTGATAATGATTCCATCTAGTTCTTTTTCTTGCATTTTAGCTAGAAATGCTTGCACACGTTTATTCATGACGTAATTTTCCTTTCAAATAGTGTCCTGTGTAGCTGGCTTCATTGGCCGCTACTTCTTCTGGGGTTCCTATTGCGATGATGGTTCCACCACCGACACCGCCCTCAGGTCCCAAATCGATGATATGGTCTGCCGTCTTGATAACATCTAGATTG
The DNA here is from genome assembly GCF_003943395.1 of Streptococcus oralis. Classification (GTDB taxonomy): domain Bacteria; phylum Bacillota; class Bacilli; order Lactobacillales; family Streptococcaceae; genus Streptococcus; species Streptococcus oralis_BF. Next base: position 123,520 of record NZ_RJPJ01000004.1, read on the forward strand.
TGCTCGATGACGAGGACAGTATTTCCATCGTCGACAAAGCGAGCCAAGACTTTAAGCAAGCGAGCGATATCCTCAGTATGAAGCCCTGTCGTCGGCTCATCCAGAATGTAGAAGGATTTTCCTGTCGAGCGTTTATGGAGTTCGCTAGCCAACTTCATACGCTGGGCTTCTCCTCCAGAAAGGGTGGTAGCCGGTTGACCTAGCGTTACATAGCCCAGCCCCACATCCTTGATGGTCTGAAGTTTGCGTTGAATCTTGGGAATGTGTTGGAAAAATTCCACCGCATCATTGACGGTCATATCCAAAACCTGCGAGATATTTTTTTCCTTATAGTGAACTTCTAAGGTTTCACTGTTATAGCGGGTCCCGTGGCAGACTTCACAAGCCACGTAAACATCAGGCAAAAAGTGCATCTCGATCTTGATAATCCCGTCACCTGAGCAGGCTTCGCAACGACCACCCTTAACGTTGAAACTGAAACGGCCCTTCTTGTAGCCTCGAATCTTGGCTTCGTTTGTCTGGGCAAAAAGGTCACGTATATCGTCAAAAACTCCTGTATAGGTAGCAGGGTTAGACCTTGGCGTACGTCCGATAGGGCTCTGGTCAATGTCAATCAAGCGGTCTACATGCTCAATCCCTGTAATCGTCTTAAACTTACCAGGTTTGTCTGAATTGCGGTTAAGCTTCTGGGCAATAGCTTTTTTGAGGATGCTGTTGATTAAGGTCGATTTCCCTGAACCTGACACACCTGTCACCGCAATGAATTTTCCTAATGGGAAGCGAGCAGTGATATTTTGCAAGTTATTCTCACGCGCTCCCGTCACTTCGATAAAACGACCATTTCCGGAATGGCGCTCTTCTGGCACTGGAATCGCTCGTTTACCTGACAAATACTGACCTGTGATAGACTTACTGTTGCGAGCCACTTGCTTAGGCGTACCTGCAGCGACAATTTCCCCACCAAATGCTCCCGCACCAGGACCAACGTCAATCAGATAATCTGCCTCTCGCATAGTATCTTCGTCATGTTCCACCACGATGAGAGTATTGCCCAAGTCACGCATCTTTTTCAGACTGGCAATCAAGCGGTCATTATCCCTCTGATGAAGGCCAATCGACGGCTCATCCAGGATATAAAGGACACCTGATAGGTTGGACCCAATCTGGGTCGCCAAGCGAATACGCTGACTCTCCCCACCTGAAAGGGTTCCTGCCGAACGTGACAGAGTCAGATAGTTGAGGCCTACGTTATTGAGGAAGGTCAAGCGATCCTTGATTTCCTTGAGAATGGGACGGGCGATAATGGCTTCATTTTCAGACAGGGTCAGCTGGCTCACTAATTCCAAGTGGTCTGCGATAGACAGGTCTGAGATTTCTCCGATATGTGGCCCTTGCTCACCACCCACACGGACAGACAAGGCCTGGTCATTGAGACGGTAACCGTGACAAGTTCCGCAGGTTAGCTCATTCATGTAGAGACGCATTTGGGTGCGCGTGTAGTCACTATTGGTTTCATGGTAACGACGCTTGATATTATTGACAACTCCCTCAAAAGGAATGTCGATATCGCGCACACCACCAAATTCATTCTCATAGTGGAAATGGAATTCCTTGCCATCTGAACCGTAGAGAATCAAGTTCTTATCTTCTTCTGACAAATCCTCAAAAGGCTTATCCATATCCACTCCAAAGGCTGTCATGGCTTGTTCCAGCATATTTGGATAGTAGTTAGATGAGATAGGATTCCAAGGTGCCAGCGCCCCCTCGCGGAGCGTTTTGCTGGTATCAGGAACTACCAAATCAGTATCCACCTCCAGCTTGATGCCCAAACCGTCACACTCGCTACAAGAGCCAAAAGGAGCATTAAAGGAGAAGAGACGAGGCTCTAACTCTGGAACAGTAAAGCCACAAACTGGGCAAGCATAATGCTCAGAGAAGAGCAACTCAGAATCGTCCATAGTGTCGATAATGACATAACCTTCTGCGATACGAAGGGCAGCCTCAATGGAGTCAAAGAGACGACTACGGATACCCTCCTTGATAACAATACGGTCGACCACAACATCGATATTGTGTTGCTTGCTCTTAGACAGCTCAGGCACTTCGGTCACATCATAAACTTCCCCATCCACACGGACGCGTACATAGCCGTCTTTCTGAACCTTTTCAATGACACTCTTATGTTGCCCTTTTTTCTTACGAATGACAGGAGCTAAGATTTGCAGACGTTGGCGTTCTGGCAATTCCAAGACCTTATCTACGATTTGCTCCACAGAAGAGGCCTTGATAGCCCCGTGCCCGTTAATACAGTACGGCGTCCCTACACGTGCGTAGAGGAGACGCAGATAATCATTGATTTCAGTCGTCGTTCCCACGGTCGAGCGTGGGTTTTTACTAGTCGTTTTTTGGTCGATGGAAATAGCTGGGCTGAGACCATCAATGGCATCCACATCTGGTTTTTCCATATTGCCCAAAAACTGGCGAGCATAGGCTGACAAACTCTCCACATAACGACGTTGTCCCTCCGCATAGAGGGTATCAAAGGCCAGACTGGATTTCCCAGACCCTGACAAACCAGTCACAACAACCAGCTTGTCTCTTGGAATCTCCACATCGATATTTTTTAAGTTATGGGCACGCGCCCCATGAATGACAATTTTATCTTGCATCTTTGTTCTTTCTAGTCCATTATTGCTTTCCATTATACCAAAAAATGTGAAATTCTATTACCCAAAAAGCTGTTTTTATAGTATAATAGTACGGTGCAAAAAATGAATCACTGAATAGTAGGAAAGGATAGGGGATATGAAACAAGTTTTTCTCTCAACAACAACTGAATTTAAAGAGATCGACACGCTTGAACCGGGTACTTGGATCAACCTCGTCAATCCTACACAAAATGAATCGTTGGAAATCGCCAACGCCTTCGATATCGACATCACCGACCTCCGAGCACCGCTCGATGCGGAAGAAATGTCCCGTATTACCATCGAAGATGAGTATACTTTGATCATCGTAGACGTTCCCATCACAGAGGAAAGAAACAACCGCACCTACTACGTAACGATTCCGCTGGGGATTATCATCACCGAGGAAACCATTATCACCACCTGCTTGGAACCTCTCCCAGTTCTCGATGTCTTTATCAACCGTAGACTGCGCAACTTTTACACCTTCATGCGTTCACGCTTTATCTTCCAGATTCTCTACCGCAACGCAGAGCTTTACCTTACAGCCCTTCGTTCGATCGACCGTAAGAGTGAACAAATCGAAAGTCAACTTCACAAGTCTACTCGAAACGAAGAGCTGATCGAGCTCATGGAATTGGAAAAGACCATCGTCTATTTCAAGGCCTCACTTAAGACGAACGAGCGCGTGATTAAGAAATTGACCAGCGCAACTAGCAATATCAAGAAATACCTAGAGGACCAAGACCTGCTCGAAGATACCCTGATTGAAACCCAACAGGCCATCGAGATGGCAGATATCTATGGAAACGTCCTTCACTCTATGACAGAGACCTTTGCCTCTATCATTTCCAACAACCAGAACAACATCATGAAAACTCTGGCTCTCGTGACCATCGTCATGTCTGTCCCGACCATGATCTTCTCAGCCTATGGGATGAACTTTAAGGATAATGAAATCCCTCTGAACGGTGAGCCACACGCCTTCTGGTTAATCGTCTTTATCGCCTTTGCTATGAGTGTTTCGCTCACTCTCTATCTCATCCATAAAAAATGGTTCTAAGAGGAATCCCTATGTCTCAGATTGATTTACAAAAACTAACCAAGAAAAACCAAGAGTTTATCCACATCGCTACCCAACAATTTATCAAAGATGGCAAAACAGACGCTGAAATCAAGACTATCTTTGAGGAAGTTATTCCCCAAATCCTTGAGGAACAAGCTAAAGGTACGACCGCTCGTTCCCTCTATGGCGCTCCAACCCACTGGGCTCACAGTTTTACCGTCAAAGAACAGTACGAAAAAGAGCATCCTAAGGAAAATGACGATCCAAAACTCATGATTATGGACTCAGCTCTTTTCATCACTAGCCTCTTTGCCCTCGTCAGCGCCCTCACAACCTTCTTCTCAACAGATCAGGCTATTGGCTATGGTTTGATTACCCTCTTGTTGGTTGGACTTGTAGGAGGACTTGCCTTCTACTTGATGTACTACTTTGTCTACCAGTACTATGGACCAGACACAGATCGTAGCCAACGTCCTCCTTTCTGGAAATCAATCCTCGTCATTCTGGCCTCTATGGTCCTTTGGTTGGTTGTCTTCTTTGCAACAAGCTTCCTACCAGCTAACCTCAATCCAGTCCTTGCTCCATTGCCTTTGGCCATCCTGGGAGCGGCTCTTCTCGCCCTTCGCTTCTATCTCAAGAAACGCTTCAATATCCGAAGCGCAAGCGCAGGCCCATCACGTTATTAAGAAAAGTGAAACGCTATGGCATATAGTCAATCCTTAGCACAGCAGATTCGAAAAATTCTAGCACTCAAACTTCCTCCCCAAATTTTCGAAGAAGAGTTAGAAGAAAAGAAACTGTTTGGTGGCCTGGCCTTTATGATTCGTGGGAAAATGGTCCTTACAGTCAGTTCCAGAAAGAACGAGCTGGTTATGGTGAGAATTGGCAAAGAAATGGAAAAGCAAGTTCTACCCCGAACAGGAGCCCATACTACATTGATGAGAGGGCGACCTTATCATGGCTATATAGACCTAGATATAGAAGGTCAAAAAGAACTTCCTTACTGGATTGATTTAGCCCTCTCCTATAATCAAGAATTGACCAAGTAACTCATATCTAGCGAGATTAGAAAAACGAAAAGCAACTGCACAGGCGGTTGCTTTTTCACTTGCTTTCTTGATATCCGACAGAACTTCTGAGTCTCATTCTTATAGTTTTCTCTCATCTTTTGTGATAAAATAGGCTCAATCTATTTCTAGGAGGATGAGATATGGTTTCTACTATTGGTATTGTTAGTTTGTCTAGCGGTGTTATCGGAGAGGATTTTGTCAAACACGAAGTCGATTTGGGTCTCCAACGTCTCAAGGATTTGGGACTCAATCCTGTCTTTCTGCCCCATTCGCTAAAAGGGTTAGACTTTATCAAGGACCATCCTGAAGCACGTGCAGAGGATTTGATGCAGGCCTTTTCGGACGATAGCATCGACATAATCCTATGCGCCATCGGTGGGGATGATACCTATCGTTTGCTACCTTATCTTTTTGAAAACGATCAGCTTCAAAAGGTTATCAAGCCAAAGATTTTTCTTGGCTTCTCGGATACAACCATGAACCACCTTATGTTGCATAAACTAGGGGTCAAGACTTTTTATGGCCAATCTTTTCTAGCAGACATTTGTGAATTGGACAAGGAGATGTTGCCCTATAGCCTCCACTACTTTAAAGAACTGATCGAGACTGGGAGAATTTCAGAAATCCGCCCTAGCGACCTTTGGTATGAGGAAAGGACTGACTTTAGTCCCAAGGCCCTGGGAACAGCTCGTATCAGTCATGTAAATACAGGCTTTGATTTGTTACAAGGAAATACCCAGTTTGAGGGAGAAATTCTCGGAGGTTGCCTTGAATCTCTCTATGATATATTTGACAATTCTCGATACGCAGACAGCACAGTTCTCTGCCAAAAGTACAAACTCTTCCCTGACTTATCCGACTGGAAAGGAAAAATCCTCTTGCTAGAGACAAGCGAAGAAAAGCCTGAGCCAGAATATTTCAAAAAGATGTTGCAGACTTTAAAGGAAACTGGGATATTCGCGGTCATCAGTGGACTCCTGGTCGGAAAACCTATGGATGAAACTTTCTATGATGACTATAGAGAGGCACTATTGGATATCATTGACAGCAATATCCCAATTGTCTATAATCTGAATGTCGGCCACGCAACTCCAAGAGCCATTGTTCCCTTTGGAGTCCACGCCTATGTAGATACACAGGAGCAAGTCATTCGCTTTGACTATAACAAATAAAGCTGAGGATAATTTCTCAGCTTTTTTCTCACTATCATTACTGGCATTTTCATCACATACTACTGATAGCTAAAATGATTAAGGAGAGGCTGTTGCTTAACATATGAACAAGTAGGGGATAGTAGATATTCTCCTCTTCTTTCACATAAATAATAGAAAAGGCAAGGCCGCCACCTAGATAACCTACTGCACTGATCCACTCTGATAAAGACAAGTTATGCATATGTGTCAGGGAAAAAACAAGACCGACTAAAAAAATACTTAACCAGCTTGACAGATATTTTCCTAACCAATGCAATAACACCTGACGGAAAAAGAGTTCTTCTACCGCAGGACCAACCACACAGGAAAAGAGCAGCAAAAGAAGGGGCTGACTGCGAAACGTATTTTGAATATTGGTCTCATTTTGCCCTACTCCATCCAGTCCCAGTGTCTGCCGCAATATCCCTGATAGGGAGGCAAAGAAGAAGGTCATCAGAAAGAGAAGGAGCAAATATTTCAACACTCCTAACCAAAAATTTCTTGAGGACACTTTGATTTCATTACATTTTTGAATCAACTCTGATTTAAACAAGAAACATCCATATAGAAAAATTCCTGTATAGGCTAGATAATTTGTAGTCGAAGTCGACAACAGAAAATCAAAGAGGTGAACACCATCAAAAACAAAGAGAACAGTATAAAGAATCGCAAAAATAAGGATTCCCTTATGTTTATTAGACATCATTTATCTCCCCTTCCACTCACAATCATTCTCGTGGTCGTCAACTAGACCTGCTGCTTGTAGAAAAGCCAAAACTGCGACTGGACCTGTGAACTTGAAACCTTGTTTTTTGAGATCTTGAGATAACTTTTCAGACAAGGCTGTTTTAGCAGGTGCTAGGTGATAGTCAGGAACATCATTCACGATCGTTTTTCCATCGACGAAAGACCAGAGGTAGGCATCAAAGGAACCGTAGGTTTCCTGGACTTGTAAAAATGCTTGAGCGTTGGCACGCGTCGCAAAAATCTTGGCTCTATTTCGGATGATGGCTGGATTATCTAACAAAGCTTCCAACTCCCCATCTGTCATTTCTGCGACACGTTGGGCTTGGTAGTGGTGAAATACTTCTCGGAATCCTTGGCGTTTGTTTAGTACCGTTTCCCAAGACAGACCAGCCTGATAAGTCTCCATACAGAGCAACTCAAAAAGAGCACGGTCATCATGAAGGGGTTGGCCCCACTCTTCATCATGATAGGCCACATATAAAGGATTGTTCATTTTAACCCAACCACAGCGTTTTGTCATAAAAATCTCCTATTTGACCAACATCTTAAGGGCCGACTTGATATAGTTCTCTGCTGTATCCGTCGTTCCTTCAAAGAATTTCTTGATTTTCTTGAGCTCAGTCGCCTTGTAGCCCAGTGCCAACATGGCTTCCATAGCTTCTTCCAGTTCTTGGTTTTCAGCGCTTGTTTGAACTGCCACCTTGGCAGGAAGGTCATCACTAGCCACAACTACCTTGCCTTCCAAGTCCAGCACCATCTGCTGGGCTGTTTTCTTGCCAATTTTAGGGAACTTGGTCAAGTAGGTGATGTTCTTAGTCTCAATCGCCTGAACCAAGCCAGCATTGTCATCGGCAGCGATAATAGCAAGAGCTGATACAGGACCAATCCCAGAGACCGAAATCAGACTGAGAAAGAGCTTCTTCTCGTCTTCTGAGCGAAAGCCGTAAAGCAGATGGGCATCCTCACGGACAACTTGATGCACATAAATTTGAGTTTCTTGATTAACCTGACCTGAGTAAGCATAGGGATTGGCTACATGCAAGATATAACCGATACCGTTCGCCTCTAGGACAATGTATTTAGCAGTGATTTTGGTAATGATTCCTTTAAGATATTCGTACATAATTTTTTCTCCATTATTTTGCCTATCTAGTATACCATATTTCCTCGAGACAGACTGCAACAAAAGGTGCAACCTCTGGTTGACAAATAGTACAAGAGATTGTATTCTCATTATAAGTAAAAATTGTTAGGATAGAGGTAGAAAAAGGAGGATAGAATGATGAAACTCGCAGAAAAACTATTTGAGCTCCGAAAGGAAAAAGGTTGGTCCCAGGAAAAGCTAGCTGAACAAATCAATGTTTCTCGGCAAAGCATCTCAAAATGGGAGTCTGGACAAGTCCTTCCAGAAATCGAAAAAATCATTGAATTAAGCAAGATTTTCCAAGTGACAACTGACTATCTACTACTGGATGAAAACTCTGAAAAATCTTCCACGGCAGTGATTTTGGAGGAAGACAAGGACAACTACTATAAAGAGGTTAAATCCTATGGTCTCTGGCAAGTGATTTATATTTTCGTCTTAGCTCTGGCTATCTATCTCTTTTTAGCCGGTTCTAGTTTCCCAGCCGAATTCACTGCTTGGATCTGGCTAACCTTTGTTCTCTTGATTGCTTCAGCTATTGCTATCAACAAGACTCTCAAAACCAAACAACGTTATCTTGATAAAGTGATTGGTCTTGAGAATCCTTCCGACAAAGACGACTCTACAAAACCTTGAATCACCTAATTGAGTTTTCGCAATATTTTTAAGAACTGGTCTTGTCAAGCAAGTGTAAACTTCGTGTCAAGCTGCCCATGTCCAATCAAGTTCTCACTTTAGAAAAACTAAAAAGCCTTGTTCGAAAAGGAACAAAGGCTTTTTGTGTTCTTAATATTTCCCCAACTCTCGGAGGCTGGTATGATTCTCCTGAATGCGTCGGAACATCTTTTCCATATCCGACTTGGTGAAATGCACCAAAACCGGGCGTCCGTGGGGACAGTTGTAAGGATTGTCACATTGAGAGAGCTGATAGAGGAGTTGTCTAGCGGAGTGGTCATCGATGCGATGATTGGCCTTGATAGACCGCTTGCAGGACATCATAATAGCCAGCTCTGCTCGGTATTTCTTGATAGAAACTTCCCTGGTCAAAAGGAGCATGTCACACATCTCATAGATACCAGATTCGATTTCCTCTTCGGCCATCCAAATAGGATGTTCACGCAGGATAAATTGATTTTCCCCGTACTCTGCTAGAAAGACACCCACTTCTTCTAAAAGAGGCATTCTTTCCTTGAGACGAAGGGCATCATCCGCAGGAAATTCAAAGATGTAGGGCACTAGGAGTTGCTGCTGGCTCTGGTCAACATTGCCAATACTTTCTCGGTATTCCTCGTATTTAACCCGTTCCTGCGCCGCATGTTGGTCTATGATGTAGAGCCCATCTCGCCCTTGGGCAAAGAGATAAGTCCCGTGCATTTGTCCAAAAAATTCCAACTCTGGGAAGCTGGATGCTTCCTCTCGCTCCAGCTTGTCATAAGCCTTATCAAGACTGGCTAAGTCTAACTCTGGATGGTCTAATTGGTCATAGTTAGCAGGCTTTCTCTCTGCAAAATGCAGTTTTGCTGGCTTGGTCAACTGGTCCAAGGTTTCCTGGGCAAATAAGGTCAAATCTTTCCCTTCCTCAGTCAATTCTACCTGATGATCAGCCACCTCAACTTGACTGGGTTTTGAGAGTTCTGTTTTTTCATAGTAGAGCGTATTTTCTTTGAGTGGGAGAATGGTCTGCTCTACCTTTTGACGATTGCGTACGGTCGACTTGGCAAGATTTTCTAAAGCATCAGGTATCAAGGCTTGTTCCTTGAGACTATTTGAAATAGCCTCTGAAAGCAGCGCCATTAGCTCTCTTTCCTTGGAAATTCGCACCTCTTGCTTGGTCGGATGCACATTGACATCTGCCAAATAAGGGTCAATATGGATATGAATCACGGCCAGTGGAAAACGGCCTACCATGAGTTTGCTTCCATAACCATCCAAAATAGCACGATTAAGCAAGAAGTTCTTGATATAACGGCCATTGATGAAGAGGCTGATATAGTTGCGATTAGCTCGAGTCAACTCCGGCAAAGAAACAAAACCTGAAATCTCGAAATCTAAGTCAGAGTTTTCAATAGCAATCATCTTCTTGGCACTCGCCAAGCCATAAATTCCTGCGATGGCTTGACGCAGTTGACCAGTTCCAGCTGTTCGTGTCATTTCCTTTCCATCACTAATCAAACTGAAGGAAATTTCAGGATGGGCTAAGCCCAGACGGTTGACAATATCAATGATATGAGACAATTCCGCTTGCTGGCTCTTCATATACTTGAGACGGGCAGGCGTGTTGAAAAAGAGGTCCTCCACACAAACCTTGGTTCCTACAGGACTAGTCGCTGGGATGATTTCCTCAACTTCTCCCCCACGCGCGACGAGCTTGGTCCCATGACTCGCACCATCCACCGCCGTCAACAGAGTCAGAACACTGACAGAAGCAATAGAAGGCAGGGCTTCACCACGAAAACCAAGCGTCCGAATCCGAAAGAGATCTGCTTGGTTTTTTATCTTACTGGTCGCATGACGACGCAGGGCCAATTCCACCTCATCGTGGGCAATTCCATGACCATTATCGGTGATTTGAATTTTCTTAAGACCAGCTTCCTCAATCTCAATGATAATCTGGCTAGAACCCGCGTCAATGGCATTTTCTACCAACTCTTTGACCACACTTGCAGGACGTTCAATGACTTCTCCTGCCGCTATCTGGTTTGCCAGCACCTCTGGCAATTCAATAATATGAGACATCTTTCAGCCCCTTTCTGTATCTATTTTCCTAGAAATTGATTAGTGTTATTATACCATATTTCAGATACTATCAGAAAAAGCAAATACCACATAGACTCCAAATCTCTCCACATAGGCAAAAGCTCTTGCTATGGGTCGTAAAATAGTGTTTAATAAAGGTGTACAAGAAGTGATCACAACCTTGTATAACTGAAAAGGAGGGAAATTTATGAAAGTAGAACTACAGATTAAGGAGACTTACGAGGAGGAAAAGCTGATTGTCCAAACTCCTCAGCCGACCGAAAAAGTCCAGAAAGTCATCGAGTTCGCAGAAAATCTTGACCAAAAAGAAACAATCAAAGGAAAGATTGATGATCAGGTTTATCTAGTTAAGATTGGTAATATACAACGCTTCTATATCGAGAATCGGAAGGTTCTAGCAGAAACTGCATCTCAGACCTACACCATTGATTTGCGACTCTATCAAGTGCTTGACATTCTGCCGACCACTTTTATCCAAATTTCCCAATCAGAAATCGTTAATATTGACGCTATCTCTCATCTCAAGCTAACCCCCAACGGCCTGGTCGAAATCTTTCTCAAAAACGAAAGCTTTACTTACTCATCTCGCCGTTACCTAAAAACCATCAAGGAGAAATTAGAACTATGAAAAAACAAATCTTTCACGATGCAGCCACTGGTGTACTCATCGGCCTCATCCTCTCTATCCTATTTTCACTCATTTATGCACCAAATACCTATGCCCCACTGAGCCCCGAGTCTCTCATCGGCCAAGCGATGGTGCAACATCAGGTTCACGGTGCTCTGGTCTTGCTCTACTGCACGATTATCTGGTCAGCTATCGGCGTTCTCTTTAGCTTTGGCAGTCGCTTATTCAGCCGTGACTGGAGCTTGCTCCGTGCCACACTTTCCCATTTCTTCCTCATGCTGGCTGGCTTTGTTCCACTAGCAACTCTGGCTGGTTGGTTCCCCTTCCACTGGATTTTCTATCTCCAACTCATTCCAGAGTTTGCGATTGTCTACCTTATCATCTGGACTATCCTCTATAAAAGAGAAGCTAAAAAAGTGGACCACATCAATCAACTTTTGGCCCATAAAAAGTAATAGAGAAAAACCCACTCACAAAGGCGCGAGTGGGATTCTTTTTATAATTTTTGTTTGAACTCAACTAAGACATTCATAGCCTGCATAGGTGTCATGTTGTACACATCCAGTTGAGCTAATTCTGCTAGGATAGGATGTTCTGCTGGCGTATCAAAGAGAGAAATCTGTTCCGTGACGGCACTTGTTTGTCTCATCGGAGTTGGGCTTTCTTGTCCCTGACTCTCCAGTTGCGTTAAAATCTTATCCGCTCTTGCTAAAAGTTCTCCCGGTAAGCCAGCAATCTTAGCAACATGGATACCGTAGGATTTATCGGCAGGTCCGGGNTCAATCTTGTGAAGGAAGGTCACCTGCCCATCCTGTTCTAAGGTTGCCACGTGAACATTGACCAAGTGTTCCAAACTGGATTCCAGACTAGTCAACTCATGATAGTGAGTCGCAAAGAGGGTTTTGGCTCCGATATGTTCATGGATGTATTCGATGATGGACTGGGCCAGAGCCATCCCGTCATAAGTCGCAGTTCCCCGTCCCAATTCATCAAAGAGAATGAGAGAGTTCTTGGTCGCATGCGAAATGGCATTGTTGGCCTCCATCATCTCTACCATAAAGGTTGATTGACCTGAAACCAAATCATCTGCCGCTCCGATACGGGTAAAAATCGCATCAAAAATTGGCAAATGAGCACTTTCTGCTGGCACATAAGAGCCTAGCTGGGCCATAACCGCCGTCATGGCTAGCTGACGCATGTAGGTAGACTTCCCACTCATGTTTGGCCCTGTAATCAGCTGAATGCTGGTATCTTCTGACATCTGGATACTGTTGGGAATGTAAGTCTGCGCTCCCATGACCTTTTCGACGACAGCATGACGACCTTTCTGGATAGCGATTTGTGAATCCTCTCCAAACTCAGGTCGAATCAAATGCTGGGTTTCAGCCACAACTGCTAAACTTTGCAGGACATCAATTGTCGCAATTCCTTGAGCTAAAGCCTGCAAACGCTGGATGTACTTGCCGACTTCCTCACGGATACGCATAAAGATTTCGTACTCTAGGTTGGCTGACTTCTCACGCGCCTCCAACATATCTCCCTCGATACGGGCTAATTCTTCAGTCCCAAAGCGTTCCGAGTTTTTCAGCGTCGCCTTGCGGAAAAAGTGGGCTGGCACATTCCCCAGTTGCGAATTGGTCACATGGAAATAGTAGCCGTCTTTTTTATTGTAGTCAATCTTGAGCGTGCTGATACCAGAGTTTTCTCTCTCCTTAGCCTCAATCTCAGCAATCCAGCTAGTCCCTTCTCTGAGGACACGGCGGTATTTATCCAAGGTCTCATCAAATCCAGTTCGAATAATGCCACCTTCTGTAATCACATGAGGGGCCTCAGGAGCAATCGCCGCGCTAATCAAGCTCTCTAACTCTGGAATGGCATCCAACTGTGCGATGAGATAGGAGATAGCAGGCTGCTCCATTCCTTCTAAAATCGCACGAATCCTTGGCACACTAGATAAGGTGGTCGCCAATTGCAAGAGATCCTTGGGATTGGTCTTGCCAAACGAAACCCGACTAGCCAAGCGTTCGATATCATAAACTCCCTTGAGACTGTCTGTTAAATCACTGCGCTCAAAGAAGTGGTCAAGAAAGACCTGCACCACCTCTTGACGTTGGACGATTCGTTCCTTATCAATTAAGGGACGATGAATCCAAGAACGCAAGAGCCGCATACCCATAGCTGTTTTGGTTTCATCCAAAAGCCAGAAAAGACTCCCCTGCTTCTTACCTGAACGGGCATTCTCAACCAAATCCAGACTAGCCTTGGTCGCATAGTCCATCTGTAAGAAATCTTTGATTTCATAGCGGATAACTGGTTTGAGGTGGTTCAATTCCCGCATCTGAGTTCGGTGAACATACTGGAGCAGCTTACTAGCTGCCGCTTGCTCCACAGCTGCCAGTCGTGAATCCAGTAAATGGATGTCCTCAAGACCTTCTTTCTCATAGGAAAGCACCAGATTCATCTGACGGCTGAGGATTTGTTCTTCTTCCTCAGACAAATCATAACCCAGCACCACTTCACGAGCCTTGAGGTTGCGGATTTCCCCACAAACGAGGGTAAAGTCCAATAGACCCGTCGCATAAAAATCACCCGTCACCAGGTCCATATAAGCTAGACCAAATTGATTGCCGTCACGATCTAGAGCAACCAGAAAGTTGTTCTGACTATCCGGCTTACTGCTATCGACGACCGTTCCAGGTGTGATGACCTGAACCACCTCGCGCTTAACCACTCCAACTGCTTGTTTGGGATCTTCCATCTGCTCGGCAATAGCCACCTTATAGCCCTGCTCAATCAAAACATCGATATACTGCTGGGCAGAATGATAGGGAACACCAGCCATGGGTATCGGATTTTCTGCATTTTTATTACGACTGGTCAGTGAAATCTCTAAAATCTGCGCCGCATTGACCGCATCTTCATAAAATAGCTCATAAAAATCACCCATCCGAAAGAGCAAAAAAGCATCTGGATATTGCTTTTTAATATCCACATACTGCTGCATACCAGGTGATAGTTTTTCTGTCGTCATATTGGCTCTCTCCTTGTCAAAAATAAGGCTTGGGAACAAGTCCCAAAACCCTATTCATCCTTCATTAAATCTAGCAAACGCTCTTCCATGAGCTTGGCAACATGCTGGTCTCGACAAATAACCAGTAAGGTATTGGCTCCCGCAACTGTTCCTAAAATCGCCTCGTCCTTATTTTCATCAACAATATTTGCTAAGACAGCTGCTTCTCCCAACTTGGTATGAAGTACCAAAGTAAACTCTGCTCTCGCAACCCCTTCTAGATGATGCGACAAAAACTCTACCAAATCAATCTTTTCTGTTTCATTCGCTAGCACATAATATACCATACCATTTTTCTTAACCTTGATCAAGCCGAGCTCGCGCAGGTCGCGAGACAAGGTCGTTTGCGTCACAAAGACATTCCGAACTTCTAGGCGATCTTGGATATCCTTTTGTGTAGCTAGTTTTTCCTCAGTGATCATCTTTTTAATCAACTGGTGTCGTTCTTTTTTTCTCATATCAACCTCTTACATGAATATTTATAACCGATTTCGGGTTTATTTTTAGATATAATTATACCAAAAAAACTGAATAATTCAAAAAAATCTTTCTTCTTTCACTAAATTTATGATAAAATAGAATAAAAGTCCAAAAGGAGCCTACTTATGAGTACAAAAAAACTGATTGCTAGTGAATTGGCTAGCGTCATCGATAGCCTAGATCAAGAGGCTATTTTAAATTTACTAGAACAACCAAAAAACTCTGACATGGGAGATATCGCTTTTCCTGCTTTCTCACTTGCAAAAGTCGAACGCAAAGCCCCCCAAATGATTGCTGCTGAAATCGCTGAAAAAATCAACAGCCAAGCCTTTGAAAAAGTTGTTGCAACTGGCCCTTACGTCAACTTCTTCCTTGATAAAGCTGCCATTTCTGGAGCAGTTATCAAAGAGATCATCGAAAAAGGATCTGACTACGCTCAACAAACGGAAGGCAAAGAGCAAAATATCACGATTGACCTATCAAGTCCAAACATCGCAAAACCTTTCTCAGTAGGTCACTTACGTTCAACTGTTATCGGAGATGCTCTTTCTAATATCTTTAAGAAAATGGGCTACAACACTATTAAAATCAACCACCTTGGAGACTGGGGTAAACAGTTTGGTCTTCTCATGGTTGCTTATAAAAAATGGGGAAGTAAGGAAGCCGTAGAAGCTAATCCAATCGACGAACTGTTGAAATTGTACGTTCGCATCAATGCTGAAATCGAAAATGATCCAGCTCTTGATGATGAAGGACGTCTCTGGTTTAAAAAATTGGAAGATGGCGATCCAGAAGCAACTCAACTCTGGCAATGGTTCCGTGACGAAAGTTTGGTTGAGTTCAACCGTATCTACAAACTGTTGAACGTTGAATTTGACAGCTTAAACGGGGAAGCCTTCTATAATGACAAGATGGACGAAGCCGTGCGAATCCTTGAAGAAAAAGGTTTGCTAGAGGAGTCACGCGGAGCTAGCATTGTCAACTTGGATGATTTTGATTTGCCACCTGCTATGATTAAAAAATCAGATGGCGCTACCCTCTACATCACACGTGACATTGCAACAGCTATCTACCGTGCACGTACTTACAATTTTGTTAAAAATGTCTACGCAGTTGGTCAAGAGCAGTCTAACCACTTTAAACAGTTAAAAGCCGTCTTGAAAAAAATGGGATTTGACTGGAGCGATGATATGATTCACGTAGACTTCGGTTTGGTAACCAAAAATCGTCAAAAGCTCTCTACTCGTAAAGGAAATATCATCCTGCTCGAACCTACCCTTCAGGAAGCTATCAGCCGTGCCAAAGCACAAATCGAAGCGAAAAATCCTGACCTCGAAAACAAGGAACAGGTTGCCCAAGCTGTCGGAGTGGGAGCTGTTAAATTCTACGACCTCAAAACGGACCGCAGAAATGGTTATGACTTTGACCTCGAAGCTATGGTTTCCTTTGAAGGAGAGACTGGTCCATACATCCAATACGCTTACGCTCGTATTCAGTCTCTACTTAGAAAAGCAGACTTCCAACCAAATGCTCAAGCAAGTTACAGTCTAAATGATGCTGAAAGCTGGGAAATTATCAAACTTCTCCAAGACTTTGCCCGTGTCATCAAACGCGCATCTGTTAACTATGATCCATCGCTCATTGCTAAGTACGCAATCAACCTGGCTCAAGCCTTCAATAAATACTATGCCCACACTCGTATCCTAGATGAAAGTCCAGAGCGTGACAGTCGTCTAGCCCTCAGCTACGCAACTGCAGTCGTTCTCAAAGAATCTCTTCGCTTGCTTGGAGTAGAAGCGCCAGAGAAGATGTGATTCAGTACTAACAATTGGAACTAAAGTTCCTAATTGTTAGACGCTAGCCGCTTAGTATGCGGACTAGCTAACTGCTTCACTAGTATTGTAATAGAAATAACATCGATTTCTATTACAATACGTCGTAACTATGGCGAATTGCCTAAACGCTTTACTAGTCTTCATTAGAATTGGACGGACTTTTCAGTTAAAGGGCAAGACCGTCTTGTTTTATCTGTCGGATACCTGTTCCGCTAGTCTAATCACTTAGTTGAAAAGCGAAAATTTCTTTCGCTTTTCTTATGCCATCAACTTTTTTATCAAACCAGGAGAGATTTTATGAACCAATACGCTTATATCTTAGTTGTCATTAGCCTTGTCATTCTATTTCTTATCAATAAATACGAAAAAGAAAAACTTCAACAACTCCTTCAGGAACAGCTTCTGAGGGACGAAGCTTTCAAAACAGACATACGCGAAAGGATCCAAACAACGGAAAATATCAATGATGTGATTGACTACATCAATAAAGGTTACCGTTTGGGACTCCTGCTTTCTAAGGAAATCACTGAGCAATTGAAATAAGGGAATCCGAGAAGTTTTTTTCTCGGATTTTTTACTCTCATCAATACCATTTCCTTGTGATAATCATATCTTTCATATGATTTTTCTGAAATTTTCTAAATTTTTCAAAAATTCTCTTACATTTCTCATAAGTTTCTTGTAGAATAGTAGCTACCTATTCAGATTATTCTGAAAATTTAACAATGGGAGATTGTTTTATGTCACAAGTTACTTCATCACACCAGTCTACCTGGACAAGCAAGCTAAAAGCAATTGGACCCGGGATCCTAATGGCTTCCGCTGCAGTCGGAGGTTCTCACATCGTATCCTCCACTCAAGCCGGTGGTTCTTATGGATGGTTGCTGCTTCTCTTGGTCATCTTAGCCAATGTTTTTAAATATCCATTTTTCCGTTTTGGTGCTGAATACACAGCAGACACTGGAAAGACCTTGGTCGAAGGTTATGCCGAAAAAGGAAAACTCTATCTCTGGATTTTCTTTATTCTCAATGTCTTTTCTGCCTTGGTCAATACTGCCGGTGTTGCCATCCTTTGCTCAGCCATCATCGCTAGCGCCTTTCCAATGATTGGTCTTAGCATCACTCAATGGTCCCTTATCCTTGTTGCGGTCATTTGGGCTATGTTGCTCTTTGGGGGCTACAAACTATTGGACGGTATGGCAAAATGGATCATGTCTGCCTTGACTATTGCAACTGTTCTTGCCGTCATCATTGCTGCCGTTAAGCACCCAGAATACAGCTCTGATTTTATCGAGAAAACACCTTGGCAAATGGCAGCCCTACCCTTTATCGTTTCCCTTCTAGGCTGGATGCCTGCCCCTATTGAAATTTCAGCTATCAACTCACTTTGGTCAGCCGAAAAGAAAAAGACCGTCAACTTTAATACAGAGGATGCTCTTTTTGACTTTAACATTGGTTACATTGGAACTGCTATCCTAGCTGTATTCTTTGTGGCACTAGGAGCACTGATTCAGTATCCTACAGGACAAGCAGTTGAAGCAGCTTCAGCCAAATACATCTCGCAATTTGTGGGCATGTATGCCTCTGTCCTTGGCGAATGGTCTTGATATTTGATTACCTTCATCGCTTTCCTCTGTATCTTTGGAACAGTCATTACTGTCATCGATGGCTATTCACGTGTCAATCAGGCCTCCCTTCAACTCTTGGCAAATCAAAAAGAGGATAATCGTAAATCTTTGAACATCTGGATGACCATCACAGCTATCATCGGTATCGTCATCATCAAGTTCTTTGCCGGTCAAGTTTCAACCATGCTCCGCTTTGCCATGATTGGATCTTTTCTTACAACACCATTCTTTGCCCTTTTGAACTATGTCTTGGTCACAGGTGAAAATAAAAATCTTCCTTCTTGGTTGAAACTCCTCGCCATTGCAGGATTGATCTTCCTCTTTGGATTTGCCATCTTCTTTATCTATGCACTTGCCATCGGAAAAGCAGGTTAGTTCACAAAGTAGCACCCTCGTCTGGGTGCTTTTTTCTGCATTCAAAAGGCAGTTGAGAAAATCCAACTGCCTACTTGAACGATTCTAACTTTCTGAGTCCAATCCATATAAGTCCGCGATAATCGCTGCGACCTTTTTAATATCTCCCAGCATTCCTCTCATTTCAAAGTCAGCCAATACAGGGAAACCAAAGCGCTGGCTGTACTGCTTGGCAGTCAGACAGTATTGGTTATTAAAATTGCGATTACCAGAGCCAACTACCCCAAAACACTTACTGGCATTGTTTCCATAGGCGATAAAATCACCCACTGGAGTCGTTAAAATCTCAACATCGCCGTTATCGATACCATTTCCACCTTCTAGATAGGTTGGTAAAAAGGCGACATAAGGGTGATCCATCTCAAAGAATTCTTGACCTTCCTTGACCAGATCCTTGATATGAATCTTTTGGACCTCAATCCCTTCGTACTGAGACAAGAGATAGTCCTTAAGTCGGGTTACAAAACTCTCTGTATTCCCGCTCAAACTGATATACACTAAGGATATTTTTTTCATTTTGACCTCGATTTTTATGTTTACGATATAAAAAGAACTAACAAGATTGTAACTTGATAGTTCCCTTTTGTCAACTCTTATGCGAGCTCTTCTGTTTCGACTTCCTCAGACAAATCTTTTTGTTGACGCCACATCTTGTAAAAGACAATGGCAAGGAAGAGGACATTGATAACAACAAATAAAATCGTTGTTCCCTTTCCAAGGACTTCTGTCCCTAGTCGCAAAGTTTCATCACGGATAGCTTGTACAGCATCTTGCATACCCATGTAAGTATAAATCGAACCAACAATGGCAAGCAAAACATAAGCAATGTAAGAATAATTTGCATATTGCAAATGATTACGAACCAAGAGCACAATACCTGCGACTACTAAAATCGCAGATAAAATAATCAAAACGATGTTAACAGTCGAATGCGATAATTCAGCTGTCTTATGTAGATAATTAATCGTATCCTCCAGCTGCTGAGCGCTAATACCTTGTACTTGTGCTTGACTGGCACCTAGTGCTTCTTTACTAGGTACTGGACTTAGTATTCCAAACAAAGACATAGCTGAAATCAATGCTGATAGGACTAATAGAACCCAAAGATAAATTGGTTTCTTTTTCATAATTTTTCCTCCTTAAGGTATTTTGAACATTATAGCATTTTTTGTATGTAAATACAAGTTTTACAGGGAACTTTCGACTTGTTTGCGATAGGCTTTTGGTGATTTTCCGCACAATTTACGGAAGACCTTGTAGAAATATCCAACATTGCTGTAACCAACAGCATAGCAAACATCTTCAATACTATCATTGGTTGAAAGCAAGAGCTGTTGCGCCGCCTTGATGCGCTGTTTATTGAGCAGTTCTGCGAAGGTTGAGTTGGTTTCTCGCTTGATTAACTGACCGAGGTAGACAGGGTTGATAAAGAGATCTTTGCTGATATCCTTAAGTGATAACTCTTTTTGATAATCACGGCCGATAACCTCTAGAACACTCACCACGTTTTCATTCATGCGGTACTGGCCAAAGAACTTGGTCAAGGTTTCTTTGATGTAGGCAACCAATTCTTTAAAGGAGTTAATAGCATGGATGGCTTTGACAATCTCGGTCATATCATCCGCTTTTAAGTGCTCAAACAAGTGGAAGACATCCATGACAAACTGGGTGAAGAGCTGTTTGGTGATAGCCACGCGCGGCGTATTCTCCAAAACGACCTTCTCTAGCAGGGTTAATTCTTCAATGATTTGATTGATATTTCCTTGGATAATCACGCGATAAATCGGTTCGTAATAAGCAAATAGACTCTCGGATTTTTCTAGATTGACAGAACCGTAAAAGAGGGCTTTTTCTGCGTTGATCTTCCATTTTTCAAAGACTTGTTGGTAGGGCGCTACAAAAGGCGTCACTACGATTCCATCTAGTGGTTGATCAGAGATAAAAATCTGCCAGTCTTGTCCCAAAACATAGTAAGGAATGGTAAAAGAGCCCTGCTTTTCCTTGGATAGACCAATCCACCAGCTGTCTTTACCTGACAGGTAGTTAGTAAATCCTGTCTCATCCAATTCTTGACTGAGAGTCTGACTTTGCTCCAGCTTTTCCTGAAGCTGCTGCGCAATCTTTTCTAATAAATTGCCCAACTCCACCTTGTCTACTGGCTTGACCAGATAATCCACGACACTAAGGTTCATGGCTTTTTTAACGTACTCAAACTCCTGATAACCAGACAGCAAGATATAATAGGTATCTGGAAGTAGCTCTTTCATTTCCCTAATCATCTCAAGTCCGGTCTTATCTGGCATGTTGACATCGGAAATGACCACATCTACTGGATTTTTCTTAATATAGTCCAAAGCATCATCTGCGTGATTAGCTGTTGCGACGACTTGCATATCCCATTTTTCAAAGGGGATTAATCGCTTGAGCCCCTCTGTCACCATGTACTCATCGTCTACTAATAAAACTTTATACATTTCCCTTCCTTTCTATTCATTTTGAATAGTAATACGGTAACGAACACCTTCTTGCTCAGCTGACTCGACACTGATTTGGTAGCGATCCCCAAAATAGAGGACAAAGCGTTCGTGTACATTGACTATTCCGATTGACTGTCGCTCCCCGCTGTAGCTTGCCTCGTGCTCAAAACTTCTCTGAGTTAGTTTTTCTTGCAAGCTAGCTAGTTTCTCAGCAGTCATCCCGCGACCATTGTCTACTACTAAGATTTCAACAAAACCTTGGCCCTTCAAAACCTTTATACTGATCACATTGTCTGTTCGGCGGTGGTCAATACCGTGGGCAAAGTAGTTTTCGACCAATGGTTGAAGCGTAAACTTGGGGATCTTCATATTTTCTAATTCGGGTGCAATCTTAAAACCATAGGCAACTGACTTTGGATAACGCACCATACAGAGATAGCTGTATTTGCGACAAAATTCTAATTCTTGCTTCAGCGTCGTTTCCCGCTCGTCGGAGATATTATTGCGTAGTAAACTGCTAAATTCATAGATAATATCCGCCAGTTCATCTTGGCTTTCCATGACGGCATACATGCGCAGAAACTCTAAGGTATTGTACATGAAGTGAGGATTGATTTGAGCTTGTAAGGCCCGCATATTGGCATCTTTCTGACTTAGCTCTAGCTGGTAAATATCGTGGATATTCTTTTCCAGACGATCCAACATATCATTGGTGGTTTCTGCAATGAGAAGCAACTCTTGGTCTTTTTTAGAGGTATCGATCCGAAGTCCCTCTTCTCCTTGGGCAATAACCTGGATAGACTCTACCAAATCCACAACCTGCTTTTGGTAATTGGAGAAGGTCTGCCTCAAGGTCACATATAAAATAATAATAAAGAGACCACTCAAACCAACAATGACAGCGGAACTAGTTAAAGTCCCAGTAAGAACAAAATCCTTTGGAACTGCTGATTGGACTTGATAGCCATGTGATGTCAAACCAACAATCCAACTTTCCCGTTCAGCTACTACATTTTCCCCTATATGAAACAATTCAGTATCAAAAGGGGAGGTGATCGTCACGGCTACAGGAATCAGGCCGCGAGTATTATCAATTGCTTGGTAAAGTACATCCTGCGATAAAGAAATGTAGATAACACCTAGAGACTGATCGGAGTTAGGATCAAGTACTGGTATGGCAAAACTATTGGCTGCTGGTTTGAAATCCTCAGCAAGAATTTTCTCCCCGCTACGTTTCTCTCTAGTAGAAACGTAGACTTCCTTGTAGTCTTGCAAAACAATTGCAACACCTGTCACAAAGTCATTTCTTACATACAAATCATCAATGTTTTCATATAAGGATACTGAGACATAGGGAGACGCTTTACGTTGCAACAGCCAGTAAAAATAATCCGATGTACTGAGACTAAAATACTTGTAAATCCCTTCAATCCGTGCTCGATTTTCAACCAGTTCCTGCGCTAGCTGAGTCGACTCCCTGTGATAATATTCAATCTCACTCACTGTTCGAGTCGTTACACGTTGAGCTACTCGCTGGGCTTCTTTTTCACGGGAACTCCAGTCAGCATAGGAGAGCATGACCGCAAAACTTGCAATGATGACAATCATCACCAAGGTATAGATGCGCAAGAGCGAGTGGAGCCAGAACGGCTTCATTTTATTTTGTCGCCAATTTTTCATGGATACTTTCATATACGGGTTCCAACATATCACTGATAAAGAAATGCCATACACCAATTCCTACGAAAAAGAGGAGGGCAGGCATATAGTAACCAATTCCTACAAGCATGACCGTACCAAATAAAACCTTGGCAATTGCAGGCAAATTCATAAAAATTCCGATAAGAGCGAGTTTTACAGTATTTCGATAAGAGAGCTCATAGTGAACTTGGAGTTTCAATGAAACGGTATAAGCCAAAAAAACAAAGGCAACAACAAGGATATTGAGAAAGGTTGCCAAGAGATGGAAAATAGTCTGATGGGGCAATTGAACCAAAAGGTACAAACCATAGACTAAGACTAGATCTACAAGCACAAAACTATAGAAAGCTAGGTTACTCTTGACAAAGTTACTCTTATACAATTCCCAAGCTTCTTTCAAACTATAAGCTCGATAAGTATAACCGTGCTCCGCATATAAACTCATAAGAGTTGCACTAGCTGGTGCCAAACCAAAGACCACACCTCCTGCTAGTGTCAATAACCAGAAAAAAGCCGTCGCAATCATTCCTAAAAAGAAACGATTAAAGACGAATTCTAGAAACTTTCCCATAATACCCTCCTTAAAACAACTATGTAACTATTATATCATATTTCAAACGTTTTCAAAAACATAGAGCACCCATTTACAATCCTCTAAAAGCGTGATACAATTGATTTTGACAGTTTTATATAAGGAGATTCTCATGAAGAAAAATATCTTAACTACCCTCTTAGCCGTCGTCCTCTACTTCCTCTGTCTAGGAATCGGAGTAGTACTTGGACACTTGGTAGACTCAACGGGCAATATGTTCTACGCGCCTGCCTTTTCTGCCCTTGTCGGGGGTAGCGTCTACATGTTTCTTTTGGCAAAGGTTCCTCGTTTTGGTGCTATCACCACTCTAGGACTTTTTATGGCACTTTTTTTCCTAGCTAGTAAACACGGCGCTGGCGCTTTTCTACCAGCTATCGCCTGTGGTCTTGCAGCAGATGCCATCGCTCATCTCGGCAATTACAAAGATCGAATCAAAAACACCCTCTCCTTCCTCGTCTTTGCTTTTAGTACAAGTGGCCCTATCTTCCTCATGTGGATCCGTCCCAAAGCTTACGTGGCTACCTTACTCGCGCGTGGAAAATCCCAAGAATACATTGACCGTATCATGGTCGCTCCAGAGTGGGACAAAATCCTTCTCTTTGTCGCAAGCATCCTTCTAGGTGCCTTGATTGGTGCTGTTATTGGGCAAGCTATTAGTAAAAAGTTTACACACAAAATCTAATCACTAAAAAAGAGCCGAAAGGCTCTTTTTATTTATGACTTAATTTATTGGTCAAGAAATCTCCCAAGAACTGGATCGTAAAGATAATCAAGATGATAATGATGGTTGCTAAAACTGTCACATCGTGATTGAAACGGTTAAATCCATAGGCAATGGCTACATTACCAATACCACCAGCTCCAACCGCTCCCGCCATAGCTGTTTCCCCAACAAGGGAAATCAAGGTCACAGTCGTCACACGAATCAAATCTGGAAGACCTTCTGATAGGTAAACACCCACGATGTCCCAGAATGTTGCTCCGCTCGCTTGAGCCGCCTCAATGACACCGCCATCCAGCTCAGCCAAGACAACCTGCACCTGACGGGCAAAGAAGGCAAAGACTGCAAAAGAAAGTGGGACAAGGGCTGCATTTGGCCCGATACTCGTCTTCACAATCAAGTGAGACAGTGGCGACAAGATCGCCAAAAGGATGATAAATGGTACCGCACGGAAAATAGAGGTAATCTTGTCTAAAATCCAGAAGACAACCTTATTTTCCAAGACACCACCTGGCGCTGTCAAGACAAGGAAGAGACCTGCCACTAGCCCCAAGAACCCTCCGATGATGAAGGAAAGAACTGTCATATAGAGGGTTAAGTAGATGGCTGTTCCCCAGCCTGCTTGACCAGCCCAGCCCATCTTGTAGACATTTGGTAAATAGGTTTGAATCAATGATTCCATCTTACTGTCCTCCCTTCAATACTTTTAACTGGACACCCGCTTGACGGATAGCCTCTTGGGCGCCTGCTAGCGCTGCTTTTTCACCTGACAAGACCACAACCAATTCTCCGACTGGAGTGCCGTCGAGAATTTCAATATTCCCATAGAGAATATTAGCTGTTACTTGGTAATGTTTGTACAATTCATTCAAAAGTGGTTCGTCTGTTGAAGCCCCTGCGTACTTGAGTTGCACCAACAGGCTATTCGCAGACAAATGCTCCACAATTTCTTGCTTCTCAATCTTGACCATGGCTTCGTCAATACCTGTGGCAGTTGAGATGAAGTCTTGAGTCAAAGGTTGTTTAGGGTCTGAGAAGATTTCAAGGACACTGCCTTCTTCAATCAGACGGCCATCCTGCATAACTGCCACACGATTAGCAATGTCTTTAACAATCTGCATTTCATGCGTAATCAGGACAACAGTCAAGCCTAATTTTTGGTTCAAATCTTGCAACAAGGCCAAAATCTGCTTGGTTGTCTTAGGGTCGAGGGCAGACGTTGACTCATCTGAAATCAAGATTTTTGGATCATTGGCCAAGGCACGCGCAATGGCCACACGCTGTTTTTGCCCTCCTGATAGTTGTGAAGGGTAGTTTTCAGCACGATCCGCCAAGCCAACCAAGTCTAACAACTTAGCTACTTTTGCTTTCTTTTCTTCCTTGCTGAGTCCAGAGTGCTTAAGGGCAAAGGCTACATTCTCCTCTGCTGTCTTTTGACTCATCAGATTGAAGTGTTGGAAAATCATCCCGATATCTTGACGCTTACGACGCAACTGCTCTGCAGTCAAGGTCACCTTGCCGTCAAAAATGACGTCGTTATCAATGGTAATTTTCCCTGCAGATGGTTTTTGCAAGAGGTTAATCACCCGCACAAGGGTTGATTTTCCTGCTCCAGAATATCCAACGATTCCATAGATATCCCCTTCTTGGATGTGAATGGTCACATCCTTGACCGCTGTGATGGTTCTCTTCTTCTGGTGAAAAGTCACATCAATCTGATCTAACTTGATAATATCTCTACTCATAGCTTCTAATCAGCTCCTCTACTAATTCAATATGGGTGTAGTAATCGGCGATTCGCACGTTTTCATCTCCACCGTGGTCTCGGCTATTGGCATTTCCTAGACCGAAGGCCACCATTGGTACCTCTAGGGCATCAAAGACCGTATGCATAGGTCCTGTCCCCGCTGTTGTCGGCAAGACTGAAACGCCCTGTGGATAGAATTTCTTGGCCAACTCGATTACATTGAGAATGGCTGGTGCGCTCATATCGCTTCGATAGCTCATCTCTCCCAAGGTATAGTATAATTCTACCTTATCAAAGCCATTTTTGTCTAGCTGTTTCCGAATTTTTTCCAGAACATCATGCGGTTCTAGGCCAGGAACCAAACGAACCTCTAGCTTAGCACTGGCTTCTGCTGGCAAAATCGTTTTAACCCCTTGCCCTTGATAACCTGACTGAATCCCTTCGATATTAAGGGCTGGCTCGAAAAAGAACCGTTTTAGAAAGGCTGAACGATCCTCTTGTAAGAGAGGCAATTCCAAGCCATAAATGCGACTAATTTCCTCAGGATTACGTTGAGCATAGGTATCTACCAAGGCTAGTTCTCGTTCATTTGGCTCTTGAACATCCTCGTACAAGCCTTCTACCAAGATACGACCATCTGCAGCACGTAGGCTACTTAGAGCCTGAAGGAGATACCACGGTGCTGATTCCACGACACCACCATAACTCGAGTGGATATCCACATCAGCACTTTTCACATTAGCATCAAAGGTTACAATCCCCTTGTTTCCGCCAGAGATTTCCAGCTGCTCCAAGGCATTTTTGGTCCCTTGTTCCCAGACTAACAAGTCCGCCCCACGAAGTTTGTCTGCGTGTTTCTCTAAATACTTATCTAAATCCATAGAAGCAGACTCCTCTGCCCCTTCCATGATAAAGCTAATATTGACTGGCAGGTCATCGTGGTGCTGCATATACTTTCTCAGAGCACTCAAACGAGCCGTGATATGACCCTTATCGTCGTCAACACCACGTCCATACATAAAACCATCTCGCACAGAAAGGGTAAAGGGATTCTCTGTCCACACCTGGTCGCCATCCGCTGGCACGGTATCATAGTGATTATAGAAGATCAAGGTCTTGGCATCTGGACGCGAACTCTTGAAATGTGCCATGACAAAGGGCGCCGTATAAGTCTCGTCAATCTCCACTTCAGCCCCTACACGCTTGAAAATCTCACCCAGATAGTTTGCGACTTCTTTGAGTCCGACCTGCTGGGCAAAGACTGATTTCTTGGAAATTAAGGTGCGCAAGACTTCAAAATAATGCTGGGCCACATGATCCTTTTCAAATTTTTCAATCTGCTCTTGTTCGCTAGGAAAAACCATTTTCTCTCTACCTTTCTATGAACGTATAGTCTTCTTTACAATCCATGCTCTAGACAAAAGTAAGAGGTGGAAACTCTCTCCCACCTCCCTGTGTCTTATTACCAAACTGGTTGGTCCAAACCGTCTGATGTTTCTTCGATAACCTTTTTCACTTCATCAGTGTGGTAAGCTGCGATAATTTTCTTGATGGCATCAGCCTTAGGTGATGATTCCCAATCTTTTTTCGCAACGATGATGTTGTACCATTGTTTTGAGTTTTCATCAGCTTGTTCTTTGAAGAGTGCTTTTTTGTAGTCCAATTTTGCTTCTGTAACGAAGGTATTGTTTACAACGGCAGCATCAACTGATGACAATGAACGAGCTGTTTGACTAGCGTCCAATTCAGTAATCTTCAAGTTCTTTGGATTTTCTTTGATGTTTGCGATAGTAGCAAGTTCAGTTCCAGAAACATCCAATTTGATCAAACCAGCTGATTGAAGCAAGTAAAGCGCACGGCTTTCGTTTGTTGCATCGTTTGGCACAGCGATTTCGCCCTTATCTGGGATTTCTTCCACTTTCGTGTACTTGTTTTCTTCCCCATTTTTACCTGAGTAAAGGCGGATTGGTGAGATGTACGTATCTGCAATCGCTACAAGGTCTTTCCCGTTTTCTTTGTTCCAGTTGTTCAAGAAGTTGTAGTGTTGGAAAGCGTTCAAGTCTACTTCGCCATCAGCAGTTGCCTTGTTTGGTTGTGAGTAGTCTGTGAATTCAGTAAACTTCAAAGTGATTCCGTCTTTTTTGACCAATTCTTGGATTTTATCCCAACGTTTTTCTTCAGAACCGCTACGGTTAACTGTTGCGATTTTAACAACTGTTTCATTGTCCGCTTTCTTTTCTGAATTTCCGCAAGCTGCAAGAGCCAAACCTGCGACTGTAGCAAGAGCCGCTACACCGAGCCATTTTTTGATTTTCATGATTCTATCTCCTTTAAAAATAATACCGTAATAGTATCTCATACTTTATTTGATTTCGCAAATTGTTATTAGATAGGCAGACATATAGTTTAAAACTATATGTCTGAAAATTGAGAAATCATCCGCCTTTCTCAGACTGGATGATTTCATAAGACTATTTAATATCAGCTTCTGCTGGGAGGTAAGTGTCTCCGAAGAATTGTTTAGACAATTTTTCAAGAGTTCCATCTTTGTAGAGTTCTTGGATACGTTTGTCCACAAATGATTTCAACTCATCTTGACCTTTAGCAAGAAGTGGGTATACGTAAGGTTGTTGGTCGCTTGGAAGTTCAATCACTTTCAAGTTGTCCAAACCTTGGTTTTTGATAACTGTTTCAACACCGATTTTATCAAAAATCTTGTAGTCAAACTGACCATCGCTCAAACGTACCATGATTTGTTGGAAATCTGCCTTAGTATAGTTGAGGATAGTTGGGTTATCTGCGTGTTGTTTGTTGTATTCTTCCAACTGTTTAGCTGATGTAGTAGCTTGAACAATCTCTGTTGATTTTCCACCGATATCATCGAGAGACTTGATACTATCGTCGTCTTTCTTCACAACGAGAACGTTAGGGTTTTGGGCAATTGGTGCTGCATAGAGGTATTTTTCCGCACGTTCTTTAGTATAACTAAGATTGTTCACAGCCATTTGGTAGCGATCAGCGTCAAGACCCGCAAAGACACCTGACCACTCTGTCTTTTCAAACTTGACATCGTATTTGTCAGAATCTTTAAAGATAGCACGAACCACTTCAATCTCGTAACCAGTCAATTCACCATTTTCTTCATAGATAAATGGCTTTGGCGAACCGTTAGTTGCTACGACGATTTCTTTTTTACCAGATGCTGCTTCTTCTTTCTTATCTCCACCTGAGCACGCTGCTAGTATACCTGCGGCAACAAGCCCTAGGGCAGCAAGAGATGAATATTTGACGATTTTTTTCATGTCATTTCCTCCAAAATAGAATACTGTACTATCTTAACAGAAAATATTTTTTTTTGCCATTATATGATATCTATCTCGGTGATAGGTTTTTTTTATGGCTGACTAAAAGACCAGACGCAAGACTGCAATCAAGACTACTCCAAAAAGAACCGTACCAACTAGATTGCGGTAGCGAAAGGCTACCCAAGCCGTTGGAAAGACTGCTAAAAAATCCAGCCATTTGATTTGAGGAAGGCTCCCAACCTTGCCTGTCACCACGCTTGAAAGGATCAAGGCAAAGATAATAGAAACAGGCAAAAACTTCAAAAATCGCTCGACGATAGCTGGCAACCCCTTGTACTTAACCAAGATGAAGGGAATCATACGGGGAATCCAAGTCACCAATCCAGAAAAGACGATTGCCATTAAAATATACTTACTGACCATCTAAGACCACCCCCATAGTACAACCTAGCAAGGTCGCAAACAGAACAGCTAGCGACTGGGACACCACTGTCAAGAGCAAAAAGAAAGACACTGCAACAACAGCTAGAATCATCATCAGATTGCGGACAGGAACCCGTCTTTGCATAATCTGAAATTGCGAAGTAAAAATCCCGATAAACATTCCCACGAGGGCAAAGTCTAAACCAAAGATTTCTGGATTTGGTAGGAGACCACCAAGTGCTGTCCCAGCCACTGTTCCAATAAACCAGGCCACATAACTATTGAGATTGTTCCCGTGCATCCACATGGGATGGACCTTGTCTGTATGGGCTAATTCTCCCATCAAAACCCCATAGGTCTCATCTGTCAGGAGACTGGACATGCCGATATTTTGCCAGAGACTAGTATGACGGAAATAGGTCGACGCATGCAAGCTCAGCAAAAAGAGTCGTAAATTAATCAAAAAAACTGTCATAGCAATGGCTGCCACAGGCGCTTGAACCGCAATCAGTGCCAACATGGCAAACTGGGCGCTCCCAGCATAAACAAAGAGGCTCATCAAGCCCATCTCAACAGGTGTCACATAGGGCGCGCCGATAATCCCACAAGCCAGACCAATGCTGACATAACCAAGGGCAGTCGGCATAGCCGCCTGTACACCTTCCCAAAATCCTTTTTCTTTCATCTCTCTCCTCTTATTCTCTTCGTTTGAGGCTGTCCATGGTCACAGCCACAGCAAGGAATATTATAACACATTCAAAGAAGAGAAAAAAGTTTAGAGTTTGAAACTTAGAGCTAGTAAAAAATGCTGAAATCCCATGAGTGTTATTAATGCATCCTAAACTGATCCACCCGAATAGTATACTTTTTATCTTCAATTTCTTTAGCATCTTCATCTTCTGTCGGATAAACATCGATCCAAAATTCTCTCCTTTGTCCTTTCAACTTGACTTTATAGCGATAGCCGTCATCGTATAGTCCTACCGTCTCGGTAGTTACAGATTGAAAATTCGGAAGAGCTTCAATTTCTTTTTTTATAGTCTGGGATAGATTGTTGAGCACTACATATTGCTCCCCTTTTGAAGCTACAGGAATATGAACTGTCGCTTCTTCCAAGCGATGCGATTTTGAAAATGTGAATCTTGCTCGACCTGTATAACCATTCAAAGCAATATTTTCGTAATCATAGAAAAGGCGTCCCGTTTTATAGAAATAGGGGTCTTCTGCATGCCAAGTATCCCGATAGGTCATCTCTGTTTCCTCCACCACTTCACTAGCCTCTCCAAATACTTCTTCAAAGGATTTAAGAGACATGTCGAATGAAAGGGAATCAAACAAGACCAGTTGTGTTTTTTTAACATTCTGGCAAGCCGATAAAAGCATGAGTAAAGCTCCAAGAGCAAGTAGACTACTGATTATTTTTGTAAATTTCATATTTCTACTATACAAGAAAAGTATAGGATTGACAAACTTTGATAGAGTCGGATTCCGTGATTGATTTTAAAATTACCTTTTCATTTAAGGTAACAAGGAATTGAACAAGGACTATTATTAGATATTTTAGATAAAGAAAAAGACTGGAGCGCCAGCCTTATCTATGTGATGTAAAAATTTCTGCTAAATCTAATATCCAAACACCAATAAGCTCACGATGATTAAAAAGCTATTCCACAAGATGTGGAGTGCCATTGACCAATAAATTGAACGTGTATAACGAAAGAGCATACAGAGTAGCAGACCTGCTCCTGCATAAACGATGAAGTCTGTTAACACCCATCCATATTGTAAAACATGGATGAGACTAAAGAGTGTGGAAGAAATGATGACGTCAATATAGTATTTTTTAAATTTAGATAGGGCTGTCATCAGAAGTCCACGGAAAACTAACTCCTCAACTATAGGAGCAATGAGACTACCATATAAAATGCGCGTTATAAAGTAACTAATTCCTGTCAAATTAGCTGCTTCTTTCACAATTGCACTCCCATTTTGCGTACTAGGAAAGATCCGAGTCGTTGTATTTACCCACAAAAACATCAACATAAAGGAAAGAAAGAAGATACCCAGATAGGACCAACGAAACTGGAATCGACCGTACTCTTTCCAACGTTGACTCTTTACAAGAATGACAGTAGCAACAATTCCCTCAATTACTATCAATAAAATTTGCATCCCATAAAATCCCAAATCAGATAACTGGCTCACTGAGTCTAATTTTGCTACAAGATTAAAAATCGAGTAATAGGACACGAGCACTAAAATAGTCTCTAGATAAAATTTCGTTTCTTTCCTTTTCATAGTTGATCCTTTTAAGTTTTATTTGCGTCTTCTTTCAGCCAAACCTACCCAGAGTCCTTTCATCCAATCAAAAGCTCCGTAAGGGCTTGGTCCAGCACTACAAACTGACTCTATTAGAACTTACTCATGAATTTTTTATGTTACAGCTAGTATTTTCTTTGGCTAATTAGGATTCTTGAAAAATTCTAAAACAACAAGGGAAGAATCTGACCAATACCGTTGTAAACTATATGCAGTCCAATAGGCCAATAAATCGACTTTGTCACTCTAAATAAGACTGCAAATATGAGACCGCCACCCATATAGAAGACAAAGTCTGTCAAGATCCATCCATGACTACTAATGTGTAAGATTCCAAATAATATCGCTGATCCGAGTACATCCAGTCCCCATTTCTTCCCTTTTTCCAGAGCGGTCATCACCAATCCACGATAAATCATCTCTTCAAAAATGGGACCTGCAATCACAGGATAGAAAAAATACATCAAAAATGCTGTAGCTCCTGTAAAAGTAGGGATGGCGAGTTGATAGGAAATTTCATTTTTGGTAGGTGGGAAAAGATAAAATGTGACGAAATTCCAAATAACAAAAGCAAGAAGAGCTAGGAAGGAATAAAAAAGATAGGATCCCTTAAATTTCCTACTGTTGATTTTCTGCCATTTACCTGACCGAATCATAACAATAATAGCAAGCAGAACCACAAGAAAGTTTAACAGCATATCCGACAAATAATAGGCAAAGTCAGATAGACCCACAGCAAGATCGCTGTGTAAGACCAGACGAATCAAGAACTGGTCAGTAATGACAAGTAGAATGGCTATAATAAGGTAGTAGCGTGAGATTATCTTTTTCATTCTATTTTCTCCTATACTATGAAATAAAGACAGCCCCTACCCAAGAAAAGGCAAGGGCCTTGACTATCAATAGCGGCGACGATGAACAGTCGGAGAATCATAGATAAAAATTACTCTCCAGAAATTAGTAATTGACCGAGATGTTCCTATACCACTCCCTGGGGTATTGCCAGTATACACAAGATCTCCTCCACTAACTACTTGTAATTCTTCCTCTGTTAACTTCATCGTTTCTTCAAATTGTAAATTCAACATATTTACACTCCTTCAATTAGTTTTATTTGTAAACCACTTCTACAACCCAGAATTTATTAAATAACAAACAAATAAAGCCCCCAACTCCCAATACTACAAACTTGCTCTATTAGAACTGACTCAGGAATTTTTAATTTCACAACTAGTATTCTCTTTTGTTATTTACAATGCTTCAAAAACCTCTAAAACAACAAGGGGAGAATTTGACCAATACCATTGTAGACTATATGCAGTCCAATAGGCCAATAAATGGACTTGGTTACTCTAAATAAGACTGCAAGTATGAGGCCACCACCCATATATGAGAAAAAGTCTGTCAAGACCCAACCATGGCTACTAATATGCAAGACCCCAAATAAAGTAGCCGAACCGAGCACATCCAGTCCCCATTTCTTTCCTTTCTCCAGAGCAGTCATCACCAATCCACGATAAATCATCTCTTCAAAAATGGGACCTGCAATCACAGGATAGAAAAAATACATCAAAAATGCCGTAGCTCCTGTAAAAGTAGGAACATCCAGTTGATAAGTAATTTCATTTTTGGTAGGGGGGAAAATAAAAAATGTTACGAAATTCCAAATAACAAAAGCAAGAAGAGCTAAAAAGAAATAAAAAAGATAAGAACCTTTAAATTTTCTACTGTTGATTTTCTGCCATTTACCTAACCAAACCATAACAATAATAGCAAGCAGAACCACTAGAAAATTTAACAACATATCTGACAAATAATAGGAAAAGTCAGATAGCCCAGCAGCAAGGTCGCTGTGTAAGAGCAGACGAATCAAGAACTGGTCAGCAATGACAAGTAGAATGGTTATAATAAGGTAGTAGCGTGAGATTATCTTTTTCATTCTATTTTCTCCTATACTATGTAATAAAAACAGCCCCTACCCAAGATAAGGCAAGGGCTTTTAATATCAATAACGGCGACGATTAACAGTGGAAGAATCATGGTTAAAATATTTCTGCCAGAAATTAGTGATTGACCAAGGTGTCCCGAAACCTCCCCAATTTCCTCCGCCTGGGATAACAGCAGCATACACAAGATCTCCTCCGTAAACTGCCTCTAGCTCCACTTCTGTCAATTCCATTGTTTCTGCAAATTGTAAATTCAACATCATTTACACTCCTTCAATTATTTTTTATTTGTAAACCACTTCTGCGACCTAGGATTTACTTCAAGTGCTTTACAAGAATAGTATAGCACGGAAACCACCACATTTTAGAAAATCGCATATTTGACATTTTTTCTTATAGAAATTTCATTTTTGCGATTTTGGTGAATTTGATTACTTCCCTGGTATAATAAAGTTACTACTAAATGAGGAGTGGAGAAATATGAAGAAACAAATTTTAACATTATTGACAATCGTTGCTGAGATTATTATTATTTTGCCATTTCTAACTAATCGATAAGGTCTTTGTATTGCTGTAAGCGTAGTTCAAAAAGGGCTGTTAATTGTGGGTTTTCTAATACTTGCAGAGATTGGATAAAGTGTTCAATCTCTTTTTGATTGCTTCCCTTAGTTTGAAGGAAAATGCTCATCTTCTTTAAAAATTGCCACAATAATTTCTCAAAAACATCGTATGGACGGAGCATACTCTCCAGCTCGGCTTCAAAGATTGGGATATAAGAAAAAAGTTTGCGCTCCATGAACTCTGAGATGATATTTAACAGCCCTTGTTTCATATACAATCGATTGTGTACTAACTCTTTAAATTCCTTGGATTTTTCGAGTAAAGAGGTTGATAAAAAAATCAGATCTTGGTTGCTCAAGAAGGGCATGGTATTGCAAAAGATATAGAGTTCAAACCAGGTCCAAGACTCGATAGCATAAAGGTAGGTGGTCAAAAACTCACGATCCTCCTCTTCGAGCAGATAGCTTTTATCCAAGGAATGGATAGCATTTTTAATCACGATGGCATTCAAACGACGATAGGTCTGCGCTATCTGTTCCTGCTCGATTTCCTCCAACAGTTGCTCTAAACCCGCTATATCTTGATGGGCAAAGCGATCGACAACCATTCTACCAAATTTCATATGTGGGGATTCTTGATAGTTGTTGAGCTTGTGTCCAAACTCATCGAAGGTCACATTTATCCCTTGGATAGCTAGTATCAGTTTATCCGCAGACAGCATAGACTGTCCCAGTTCAAACTTGGATAACTGGGATGCTGTCAGACCCTCACAAGCCACATCTGACTGCTTGAGTTTTCTCGCCAGGCGCAATTCCTTGTAAAATTCTCCCAATTCCTGTTTTTCAATCATGGCCAAACTCCCCTTTAAAAATTCCCTTTACTATTCTATTCGTAAAAAATTTTACTTTTTTAACATAATATAAAATATTTTAGCAAAAAAGCCCGCTCGAAGCTGACTCTTTATTCCACCGTATCAAAGGCGAGACTTGGTCTGGCGTTGAGGTCCAAGCCTGCGAAGTTTTCTTTGTTCCACTCGCTAACGCTGGCATAGGCAATCATACCTGCATTGTCTCCGCAGAGGCGCAGGGGGGGAATGATGACCTTGACATCTGTGATTTCGGCTGCCAAGCGTTCTCTAAGACCTTTATTGGCGGCCACTCCACCGGCCACGACCAGAGTTTTAACAGGATATTTCTCCAAGGCCTTCTTGGTTTTTGCCATGAGAATATCCATGACTGCCGCTTGGAAGGATGCTGACAGGTCTTCCTTGGACAAGATTTCTCCCTTTTGCTCGGCATTGTGGTGAAGATTGATAAAGGCAGACTTCAAACCTGAAAATGAAAACTCCAGATTGTCCTCCTTAATCATGGCACGAGGGAAATCATAAATATCCTGCCCCTGATGGGCCAACTCGTCAATCTCGCGACCTGCAGGATAGGTCAAGCCCATGACACGGCCGACCTTATCATAGGCCTCACCAACCGCATCATCTCGGGTCTCTCCAACAATCTTGTAATCCCCAGCCTCAGAAACATAGACCAACTCCGTGTGCCCGCCACTGACCAAGAGGGCTAGCAAGGGGAACTCCAAAGGCTCGACGCTCTGAGCTGCCATGAGGTGACCCGCCATGTGGTTAACGGGAATCAGCGGAAGTCCATGAGCCCAAGCAAAGGCCTTGGCAGCTGACAAACCAACTAGCAGTGCTCCAACCAAGCCCGGTCCATAGGTGACTGCAACAGCTGTCATGTCCGCTTCGGTAATCCCTGCTTCTGTCAAAGCTTCCTCAATACAGGCTGTAATAACCTCGACATGGTGACGACTGGCCACTTCTGGCACTACGCCTCCAAAACGCTTGTGGCTCTCAATTTGACTCGCAATGACATTGGACAAGAGTTCATCGTCGTTTTTCAAGACGGCGACACTGGTCTCATCACAGGATGTCTCAAATGCTAAAATGTATCTATCCTTCATCTATTTCTCTCTTCATGATGATGGCGTCCTCGACTGGGTCATGGTAGTAGGCCTTTCGCTCAGCGATGACCACCATCTTTTCTTTCTTGTAAAATGCTTGCGCTCGTTGGTTTGACTTTCTGACTTCGAGGAAAATCTCCTTGTCTGTCGGCAATGTTGCAAACAAGGCTGACGCAATTCCCTGACCCTGATAGGCTTCTTTGACAGCGATTTGTAAGACTTCTGCCTCAAATAGATTCTCCTGCACGGCTAGAAAGCCAATCACTTCTGCTCCGTCCAAAGCCACAGCATACCAAGTCTGGTCTTGGGACAGGTCTGCTTGGATTTGTTCCAGCGTCCAAGAACTGACTGAGTAAACAGTTGCCATGACAGCGTAGATGGCTTGAGCCAGGTCAGGTTGCTGTTGAATTCGTTTGATTTCAATCATAGGCGTTTAATGTAAGATTCGCCAGACTCGGTGTGATTCTTAAGCCAATTTTCCTCAGCCTCAACTCGTTTGAGGTAATTTGGCACAAAGTCGTGCAAGGAGGCTGCTTCCCTATCCCAAGCCAAAAGAGCAAGATTAGCTGCATTTGGCAAGGTCTCTTGGTAGTCAGCTTGTGGCAAGTGTTCTTGAATCTGCTCCACAAAGGCTCCAACTTCTCC
This sequence comes from Streptococcus oralis, assembly GCF_003943395.1. Lineage (GTDB taxonomy): Bacteria > Bacillota > Bacilli > Lactobacillales > Streptococcaceae > Streptococcus > Streptococcus oralis_BF. The sequence continues at coordinate 160,647 of NZ_RJPJ01000004.1, forward strand.
GACAAAGGTCACCTGGTCAGCATCCTTGACTTTTTCTAGCACTTCCGCAAAAGACAGGTGTGCTTCTGACATGACAGGTTTGGCATTTTCATAAAATCCTGCATAAACATTGTTGCGACGCGCATCCATCAAAGGAACAAACAAGCCTTCTTGTTGGCGTGGCACCAGAGCCAAGAGACTAGACATGCCAACCAACTCGATGTTCAGGGTATGAGCCAAGGTCTTGGCAGTTGCTACCGCGATTCGTAAGCCAGTATAACTACCTGGTCCTTCAGCTACCACGATTCGATCCAAATCCTTGGGGGTCCAATCCAAACTTGCCATCAAAAAATCAATGGCAGGCATGAGGGTAATACTGTGATTTTTCTTGATATTAATCGTCGTCTCAGCAAGAATCTGCTTGTCCTCTAAAATAGCGAGAGAAAGAGCCTTGCTGGACGTATCAAAAGCTAATACTTTCATAACACATTCCTATCTTTTTGTCTGCTTACTATTATACTACAAAAGCTGACGCATGGGAATTTTCTTTCTCCCCAAACAAAAAGCCTTACCACTGAGACAAAGAGGAAGGCACAAAAATTTAAAAAAGTTGTAGATTTTTCCTATCTTTTCCGAATATATAAGTGAACAAGAAAAAAGGAGGAAAGTTCAATGACAAATTTTGACGTTCTTGACAATCAATTTTTATCGTTATCTGAAAACGAATTATCAGATATTGATGGTGGTCTCGCTCCCTTAGTTATCTTTGGAGTAGCAGTATCTTGGAAAGCTATTGCAGGTGGAACAGCACTTGTAGGTTCTGGTTTGGCAGCTGGTTATTTTTTAGGAGGTTAGTATGATTAAAGGTTTAGATAAGTATTGTGCAATTTCTAATAAAGAATTGCAAGGAATTAAGGGTGGTTTTGGCGTAGGTGTTGGTATAGCTTTATTTATGGCTGCTTACACTATCGGGAAAGATCTTCGTAAGAAGTTTGGATAAGTCATGCTAGATAAAAATTGCATTTTTAGAAGGGTAAACTTTTTTCTCTTCTTCGGCTATAGCCTGCTCTATCTTCTAAATGATTTAAACATAACTAGGATTTCCTTACCAGTTGATTTATCGGTTTGTATTGTTTTCTTTTTATGTTTCAATTCGATTTTCGATGCGAGAAATCATCATCGTAACAATAAAGAGCTCACCTAAAAACAGAAAAAATCCATCCCATCTATCAAGATGAGGTGGATTTTCTGTATATATTAGATGAATAATTGAGTTTAAGCATTTAAACCGAAGTGAAAAACAAACCAGACAACATAGGTGACAAGGAGCAGAAATATAGAGTAGAGTGTTACAAAAGTCAGCTTCCAAAGGAATTTTGTTTTGCGATGTTCTAGGTACGTAAAAATAAGATTTCCACCATAGACACAGGCTACAAAGACTACAAACATCAAGAGGCGAACCCCAATCGCAAATTCAAATAAACTAAACATCCTTAATCCTCCTTGTTTTAAAAGCTATAGGGAATATTTCCATCCATAAACTTCCCTTTCTCTTTCCATTATAACACCTAAGCGCTCTCCGACCAAATCCTACCTGTCTTTTTGCTCCTTCTACCCCTCCAGACTTTCTCCATTTCCGTCTTTTACTAATTTTTCATTTTGTGGTATAATTGAAATAATTGTAACGAATCAAGGTCAATCTAGACACAAAATGGAATGAAATCAAGCAAATCTCTGCTAAAAGTTTGGAATAAGTTGACCTATAAATAGAAAGGAACTATATGATTTACAAAGTTTTTTATCAAGAAACAAAAGAACGTAGCCCACGTCGTGAAACAACACGCTCACTTTACCTAGACATCGATGCCAGCTCAGAACTTGAGGGTCGTATCGCTGCTCGCCAACTTGTCGAAGAAAACCGCCCAGAGTACAACATCGAGTATATCGAACTCTTGTCTGACAAATTGCTAGATTACGAAAAAGAAACTGGCGCTTTCGAGATTACGGAGTTCTAATATGGCCTACACTCTTAAACCTGAAGAAGTCGGCGTTTTTGCCATCGGTGGTCTGGGAGAAATCGGGAAAAACACATACGGAATTGAATACCAAGATGAGATTATTATCGTTGATGCTGGGATTAAATTTCCAGAAGATGACTTGCTGGGTATCGACTACGTTATCCCCGACTACTCTTACATCGTAGACAATATCGACCGCGTCAAGGCTGTTTTGATTACCCACGGACACGAGGACCACATCGGTGGGATTCCATTCCTGCTCAAGCAAGCAAATGTCCCTATCTACGCTGGACCACTTGCCTTGGCTTTGATCCGTGGAAAACTCGAAGAACACGGTCTCTTGCGCAACGCCAAACTTTACGAAATCAACCACAACACTGAGTTGACCTTTAAAAATCTCAAAGCAACTTTCTTTAGAACAACCCACTCCATTCCAGAGCCTTTGGGAATTGTCATTCATACCCCGCAAGGAAAAATCGTCTGTACGGGTGACTTCAAGTTCGACTTTACACCAGTTGGAGAACCTGCAGACTTGCACCGGATGGCAGCCCTTGGTGAAGAAGGCGCACTCTGCCTCCTCTCTGACTCGACAAATGCAGAAGTGCCAACCTTTACCAACTCTGAAAAGGTCGTTGGTCAGTCCATCATGAAGATTATCCAAGGCATTGAAGGACGCATCATCTTCGCATCCTTTGCCTCAAATATCTTCCGTCTCCAGCAAGCAACGGATGCTGCAGTTAAGACTGGACGCAAGATTGCTGTCTTTGGACGTTCGATGGAAAAGGCCATTGTCAACGGTATCGAGCTTGGCTACATCAAAGCTCCTAAGGGAACCTTTATCGAGCCAAATGAAATCAAAGACTATCCTGCAGGCGAGGTTCTGATCCTCTGTACAGGTAGTCAAGGCGAGCCAATGGCAGCCCTCTCTCGTATCGCTAACGGAACCCACCGTCAGGTGCAACTCCAACCCGGCGATACCGTTATCTTCTCTTCTAGCCCAATCCCTGGAAATACTACTAGCGTCAACAAGTTGATTAACATTATCTCAGAAGCTGGTGTCGAAGTCATCCACGGAAAGATTAACAATATCCACACCTCTGGACACGGTGGTCAGCAAGAGCAAAAACTCATGCTCCGCTTGATTAAGCCAAAATACTTCATGCCTGTTCACGGTGAATACCGCATGCAGAAAGTCCATGCTGGACTAGCGGTGGATACGGGTGTCGAGAAGGACAATATCTTTATCATGAGCAATGGTGATGTGCTTGCCCTTACTGCTAACTCTGCTCGTATCGCAGGTCATTTCAATGCCCAAGACATCTATGTCGATGGAAATCGTATCGGTGAAATCGGCGCAGCTGTCCTCAAAGATCGTAGAGATTTATCTGAAGATGGTGTCGTTCTAGCAGTCGCAACTGTTGACTTCAAGTCTAAAATGATCTTGTCTGGTCCAGATATCCTCAGCCGAGGCTTTGTCTACATGAGAGAATCTGGAGACTTGATTCGCCAAAGCCAGCGCATCCTCTTCAATGCTATTCGTATCGCGCTGAAGAACAAAGATGCTAGCGTGCAATCTGTCAATGGTGCCATTGTCAACGCTATTCGCCCCTTCCTCTATGAAAATACAGAACGTGAACCGATTATCATCCCGATGATCCTCACACCAGATGAAGAAGAATAAATCATCCCTCACCCATGAAGCACACCCCAAAAGTTGGATTTTGCTCTTACTTTTTGGGGTGTGCTTCATTATTGTGTGAGCTTTATTTAAGTAAAAATTCCTGAGGACTGTCAGTTCCTCAGGAATTTGATGTGCTTATGCACCACATCTTCGTTATTCTAGTCTGTTATATTTTTTCTTTTATTTTTATAAAGTAGTTAACTGTAAGTTCTCAACTCGGTCCAAACATTTGTGTTACTAAATGTCTTAATCCGTCCAGCTAGACGCCATTCATTAGTTCCTTGATCTTTAACCTCCAATTTATAAATATTAACTGTAAAAGAAGCTTTCAAAACTATATAACCATATTTATAAGGCGGAACAAAATGAGTAGCCGCGCTTCCATAAGTAAAACCTATTCCATACTCAGAAGAAGAAAAACTTTGTCCTGATGATATTGACACACTAGCTCCTGAGCTCCCCCATAAACAGTATAAGAAACTCTTCCAGAAACCGCTGTATCACGGTAAGAGCTGAGGTATGTTCTACGAACACTACTTACTCCATAAGAACGGAATGAGCTTGCATTAGAAGGCGTTATATTTCTAGATTTTAAAAATTGTTCTCTAGTTTCTAAATTTTCAAACTCATAAATTACTCCAGTTTTATTTTCTTTTAATACCAACTCTGATATCACTTCAAAATCAGGACTTGGAATAGTATCTGCTTTGACGTCTAAAAATATTCCAAAAGTGAGCAAGCTAAACAACAATAAGAATATCGACTTAAGTCTGTTCATATCCAATCTCCATTCTAACTAGAAAATCGAAGACTAAAAATAAAATGATATTATTTTTTCAAACTCTTAAAAATCATAATCACTCCTACCACCATTCCTAAAGACGGAACTGGACGCCACAACAAACTCCAAAATATAGATTGTATTTTTAACATTAGCTCGTCATCAACTGCATGGTAAGGATTTATATGGAAAAGCAAAAAAGAGCAACATATGACCAAAACACCACATAGAAATAAGATATCTGGATTTATTTTTCTAATTTTAATCAGCTCCTTCCACAATACTTTATTTTAAAACAAAAAGACGAGTAGAGTATTCAGCAAAACAACTACTGACAAACTCCTCCTTTCTAGTTTAGCTAAATACTTTTGTTAACGATTTCATTTTATCATAAAATAATTTTAATATCAAATTTATTTATAAATATAGTTCTATAAATAATAATAAGTAACAGATTCTCCTATAGTCAATATTCCCCATCACTATCATTACTTTTACAACTATCAATCTCAAGTCAGCATTTCTTCTATCAAAAGTATATTTACTCATCATTTTAAATGTTTTAATAATAATTTATCGGTAGCATAAAAGATTTCTTTTAATTAAATATTTAAATCCTAAATACGCAATAAAAAACTAGAGTTAGTAAACAAAACAGCCCCGTCTTCGGAGCTGTTTTTCTCTATGCTTTCTTTTCTTGATTTTTAGAAATACTACGATTTTTACCTTCAAGATACACCATAAGGATAGAAACGTCCGCTGGATTTACTCCCGAAATTCGGCTAGCTTGGCCGATGGTTTCTGGATTGATGAGTTTGAACTTCTGGCGAGCTTCTGTCGCGATAGAATCAATATCATCCCAGTCGATATTGGCTGGAATGCGTTTTTCTTCCATGCGTTTCATCTTGGCAACCTGATCCATGGCTTTGGAAATATAGCCTTCGTACTTGATCTCTGTTTCAATCAATTCGATAATCTTGTCATCCAAGTCCTCGGCAGCTGGCCCTATGAAGGCCACCACATCTTGGTAAGAAACTTCTGGACGGCGAAGGAATTCCTTGGCTGTAACCGCATCTGTCAACGGCTTGAAGCCCATCTCCTCAACCTTGGCATTGGTTTCCTTGACCGGCTTGAGTTTGATGCTGTCTAAACGCTTCATTTCATTGTCAAATTGATTTTTCTTGATTTCAAAACGAGCCCAACGTTCATCATCCACAAGTCCAATCTCGCGCCCCATCTCTGTCAAACGCATATCGGCATTGTCATGACGGAGGATGAGACGGTATTCAGCACGACTGGTCAAGAGACGATAGGGTTCAATAGTTCCCTTGGTCACCAAGTCATCAATCATCACCCCGATATAACCGTCGCTTCGCTTCAAAATCAACTCTGGCTTGCCTTGGATTTTTAGAGCCGCATTGATACCCGCGATAATCCCTTGGCCAGCAGCTTCTTCGTAACCTGACGTTCCATTTGTCTGACCAGCTGTGAAAAGTCCTGAGATTTTCTTGGTTTCCAAAGTCGCACGCAACTGGTGTGGCAAGACCATGTCGTACTCAATGGCATAACCTGTTCGCATCATCTCTGCATTTTCCAAACCTTTGATGGAATGAACTAGCTCACGTTGAACATCCTCAGGCAGACTGGTTGATAGGCCTTGAACATAAACTTCCTCTGTATTGCGCCCTTCTGGCTCTAGGAAGAGTTGGTGGCGTTCCTTGTCCGCAAAGCGCACAATCTTGTCCTCAATCGACGGACAGTAACGAGGTCCCACACCCTTGACCACACCTGTAAACATAGGCGCACGATGGAGGTTATTTTGGATAATTTCATGACTGGTACCATTGGTATAGGTCAACCAGCATGGCACTTGATCCTTGACATAGTCCTCATCACGTGAAGTATATGAGAAGTGATTTGGCGCTTCGTCCCCTGGCTGAATCTCTGTCACGTCGTAATTGATAGAAGAAGCCTTGACACGTGGAGGGGTTCCTGTCTTGAAACGACCGATTTCGAGGCCAAGTTCCTTGAGATTATCAGCTAGGTTAATCGAAGCCAGACTGTGGTTTGGTCCTGATGAATACTTAAGGTCTCCGATGATGATTTCCCCACGTAGGGCAGTCCCTGTCGTCACGATAACAGCCTTGGCAGCATACTCTTGATGGGTAGCTGTACGCACACCGACAACCTTGCCATCTTCGACCAAAATCTCATCAATCATGGTTTGACGAAGGGTCAAATTTTCTTGATTTTCAACTGTCTTGCGCATTTCTTTAGAGTAAAGCTCCTTGTCAGCTTGCGCACGAAGGGCACGGACAGCTGGCCCCTTCCCTGTGTTGAGCATCTTCATCTGTATGTAAGTCTTATCAATATTCTTGGCCATTTCACCACCGAGGGCATCGACTTCACGCACAACAATCCCCTTGGCAGAACCACCGATAGAAGGGTTACAAGGCATGAAAGCCAGCATTTCAATGTTGATAGTCGCAAGCAAGACTTTACAGCCCATACGGCTAGCAGCCAAGGAAGCCTCGACCCCAGCGTGTCCCGCACCGATTACAATAATATCGTATTCTTCAGTAAAATTATAAGTCATTTTCTCTCCTATTCTTCAAGATGAATGTGTCTTAGTTGGCCATCCCAATCTGGCAGGGCTGTTTTTAAAAAGGATGGAACTAACTGGATATTCTGGAGCTCATCCAAGTCAATCCACTCACAGGGTAGTGTTTTCTCATCTTCCCGCATGGTCAATGGAGCATCTTCAAGCAAGTTCACCAGGTAATGAAACTCGATGTTGTGATAGGAAACACTGCCTTGTTCAAAACGATTTTCAACCACAAAAGCTAGCTGTCCAGCTTGAGCTCGGACACCTAATTCTTCCCTCACTTCACGAACTACCGCGTCTTCCGTGCTTTCATTAACTTGAATCGCACCGCCAATAGTGTAATACTTGCCCTTATCTTTGGTAACTAGGAGCTTGCCATTTTGGAGAATCAAGGCTGTCGCCCGAACACCAAAAACCGTATTTCCCACTTTTGTCCGAAAGTCTTGTTGAGTCATTTTTGTCCTTTCCTCTAAACGACACAAAAACAGTCAAAACTCCAAAGAAGTGCAGGACAAAAAAGCCTGCAACATCCATGAGCTTTGACCATCATTTCTATTGCTTTTATTATTGTAGCAAATTGAGAAAATTTGTCAATCTAAATGTACTGACAAACTTGTCCATCTCGATAAGCATTATCAATCAAACCGCCACCGAGACACTCATCGCCATCATAAAAGACAACCGCCTGTCCTGGTGTGATTGCGCGTTGCGGTTCCGCAAAGATAACTTCTGCCTTATCTCCTTTGACATGTACTGTCACCTTAGAATCAGGCTGACGGTAGCGGAATTTAGCCGTACATTCAAGCGTAAATTCCTCTGGCATGTCACGAGTAAAGTGGACCTGACTGGCCTCTAAGCTGGTTGACATGAGCGAATCATGATAAAAACCTTGGCCGACATAGAGGATATTCTTGCTTAGGTCTTTTCCGACAACGAACCAAGGCGCATTGTCACCGCCGTGTTGCCCACCGATACCGAGTCCGCCACGCTGACCAATCGTATAATACATCAGACCTGCATGCTCACCCATATCGCGACCATCCACAGTCATCATGCGACCAGGCTGAGCTGGCAGATAGTTGCTGAGAAAGTTTTTAAAGTTCTTTTCTCCGATAAAGCAAATCCCTGTCGAGTCTTTCTTCTTAGCAGTCGCAAGTCCTGCTTCTTCTGCGAGTCTGCGAACTTCAGGCTTTTCCAAATGTCCCAATGGGAACATGGTTTTTTGGAGTTGTTCTTGCGAAAGTTGACTGAGGAAATAGGTCTGGTCCTTGCCATTGTCCACGCCACGAAGCATGTGAACGATGCCATCCTCATCACGCGCCACTCGAGCATAATGCCCCGTCGCTACATAGTCTGCCCCCAAGGTCATGGCATAGTCCAGAAAGGCCTTAAACTTGATTTCCTTGTTGCACATAACATCTGGATTTGGCGTGCGCCCTGCACGGTATTCCGCTAGGAAATACTCAAAAACGCGGTCCCAGTACTCTTTTTCAAAATTGACAGAGTAGTAAGGAATGCCGATCTGGTCTGCCACCGCAGCCACATCCTTGTAATCTTCGGTCGCCGTACAGACGCCGTTTTCATCTGTGTCGTCCCAGTTCTTCATGAAGATACCGATCACATCGTAGCCCTGCTCCTTGAGCAAGAGAGCCGTCACCGACGAATCAACACCACCACTCATCCCCACAACAACACGTGTTTTAGAGTTATCACTCATGGTAAGTCTCCCATCTATTCGTTTATTCATACCCTCAAAATTCTATTCATTATGACTTTCAATAGAATTTCTTTGAGTATAGTCTTTTCGTTTGCTTTTAGGACTAGGCAACAAGTCGCAGACATAACTTGAGTTCGCTCAATCAGTCTGGGAGACTGATTGAGGTTATAAATCAGACAAGCTCAGCTTGCATCTCATTTCGAGTTAACGACGTAATAAAAGATAAACGAAATGACTAGTTCACGATTGAAGGTCGTGTGTGCTTCACGATTGAAGGTCGCTTGAGCAGTATTCATTATAACACGCTTGGTTAGAGAAGACAAGAAAGAGGCTGATAAATCATCTCAACCTCTCTTTCTTCCTTTGCAAACGAATCAATTTTCCCCTTTAAGTTCTTTCTTCGCTTGTTCTATCTGGTATTTCACTTGCTCAAAGCCGGTTCCTCCTAAGGAATTCCGTCTCTGAACAGCGGTTTCTGGGCGCAAGTAGATATAAATATCCTCTTCAATCAAGGGATGGTAGACTTGCAACTCCTCCAAATCCCAATCTTGGATATTTTTACCATGATTGATAGAGTCTAGAACCAATTTTCCTACAATTTCATGCGCTTCTCTAAAGGGAAGACCTTTTTCAGCCAAATAATCTGCCAGTTCAGTCGCATTCGAAAAATCATTCTCTGTAGATTGCTGCATTTTGGCCTTATTAACCTGCATGCTCGATAGCATACCTGCCAACACATCCAGAGAATTCAAAATCGTTTCTACTGTATCAAACATGCCTTCCTTGTCCTCTTGCAAATCCTTATTATAGGCCAAAGGCAAAGACTTCATGACGGTCAATAGTCCAAGTAAGTGCCCGTAAACCCGTCCTGTCTTCCCTCGAATCAATTCCGCCATATCAGGATTTTTCTTCTGGGGCATGATAGATGAACCCGTTGAAAAGCTATCAGACAAGCTAATGTACTGATACTCAAAACTGCACCAATTGATGATTTCTTCACAAAAACGGCTCATATGCATCATCAACATGCTGGCATTTGATAGAAATTCCAAGATAAAATCACGGTCACTCACTGCGTCCAAGGAATTGGTATAGGGTTGTTGGAAGCCCAATAAATCACTCGATAATTGACGATCGATTGGAAAAGTTGTCCCCGCCAAGGCAGCCGCACCCAGGGGAGATAGGTCCGTATGTTTTAGATTAAATGCAAAACGCTCGCTGTCCCTTTGAAACATATTGTAATAAGCCATGAGATGGTGGGCAAAACTAATCGGTTGGGCGTGCTGTAAATGGGTATAGCCTGGCATGATGGTTTCCACATGTTTTTCAGCCAAATCCAGCAAAACACTGTTCAGATTCGCCAACTTATCCAAGACATGCCCAAGCTGCTCCTTTAGATATAAGTGCATATCCGTTGCGACTTGGTCATTCCGAGAACGAGCCGTATGTAGTTTCCCAGCCAGAGGACCGATTTTCTCTGTCAGCAACACTTCCATATTCATATGAATATCTTCATTTGCAATATCAAAATGAAGCTCTCTTGCCTCTAAATCTCGCAACAAAGCTTTCAGACCATCTTGGATCTGCTCCGCCTCTTCCAAGCTTAAAATGCCAGTCTGTCCTAGCATTTGAACATGAGCTAGGGAACCCATCAAATCAAATTTTGCCAGCTGGTGGTCAAAGGAAATACTCGCACCGAACTGTTCTACCCACTCTTCCACAGTGCCTTCAAATCGACCACCCCATAATTTTATATTTTTCGACATATCCTGTCGTCCCTTTCTATCGCGTCACTACTCAACATTTTTCTGAACTTCTGAATAAACCTTAGTCGGAAGCCCCCAAAGCTTGATAAATCCAACAGCCGCATCTTGGTCAAAAGTATCCGCACTAGTATAAGTCGCCAAATTTTCATCGTAAAGAGAATTTGGAGATTTCCGAGCCACTACCTGAGCGTTCCCCTTATAGAGTTTAACTTTTGCAGTTCCATTGACAACTTTCTGTGTCTCCTTGATATAGGCAATCAAAGCCTGAGTTGCTGGGCTAAACCACAAGGCATTATAGATGAGATTGGACAACTCATTTTCGATAATAGGTTTGAAATGAGCCACTTCTCTCACAAGAGTCAAGTCTTCAATCTCCTTATGAGCTGCCAATAAAGTCACAGCACCTGGGCACTCATAAATCTCTCTTGACTTAATACCGACTAGGCGATTTTCCACATGATCAATACGACCAACACCGTGTTTGCCCGCAATTTCATTGAGCTTTTGAATCAAAGCAGCCACTTTCATCTTTTCTCCATTGAGGGAGATGGGCACCCCACAGCTAAACTCAATGTCAATAAATTCTGGACTGTCTGGTGCCTCTTCTGGTGAAGATGTGATTCCAAATGCTTCTTCTGGTGCTTGGTTCCAAGGGTTTTCCAAAACACCACATTCATTTGCACGTCCCCAAAGATTTTGGTCAATAGAGTAAGGATTGTCAAGGTCAGCAGGAACTGGAACACCATTTTCTTTGGCATATTGGATTTCTTCTTCACGAGACCATTTCCACTCACGAACAGGCGCAACTACCTTTAGATTGGGATCCAAAGCTGCAATAGAGACTTCAAACCGAACTTGGTCGTTTCCCTTACCTGTACAACCATGGGCAATTGTGGTTGCCCCCGTCTGATGAGCTATTTCAACAAGTTTTTTTGAAATAAGAGGGCGACTCAGAGCTGATACCAAGGGATACTTCTGTTCATAGTAAGCATGAGCCTGAAGGGCCACTAAAACATAGTCATTAGCAAATTCTTCCTTAACATCAATGACATAAGACTCAACAGCCCCAACCTTGAGAGCTTTATCGTGGATGAACTCCAAATCTTTTCCTTCACCCACATCCATACAAACAGCAATCACATCATAGTCTTTTTTTAACCATGTAATAGCAACCGATGTATCCAATCCACCTGAATAGGCTAAAATGACTTTCTCCTTACTCATTTCTCTTCCTTCTTTCTATTTTTCGATAGAGGCTTTAAAAGCATCGTCAATCAATTTGTCCAACTCCCCAGAATCCTTCAGCTTCTGGATGGTTTTGTCAACCGCTTCTTTCAATTCCTTACTGTCTTTTTTCATCGCAACAGCGTAGGAATCGTCTTTATCATTGTCAACATCAAACTCAGCGATGGCTAGGTCTGGATTATTCTCTACATATCCTTTCGCCACTGGTTCCTCAAAGATAACCGCATCCAGTTGCCCAGATTTCAAATCTGTTATCAAATTTCCATTTTTAGGAAGTGAAACGAGAGAAGAATTCTGCAAGGTTTCTTTGACCAAAGTCTCCTGAATAGAACCTTTCTGCGCTCCAACCTTTTTCTGAGCCAAATCCTTCACCGATTGGTAATTCGTTAATTCAGATTTTCTTACGATAACCTTATTTTTCGAAGTGTAGTAGGGAATTGAAAAATCGTAAACTTGACTTCTCTCCTCCGTTTTAGAAACACCTGATATGGCAAGATCGGCCTTACCTGAATCAAGACTAGCCAGTACATTGTCAAAACTCATTGGAGAGAACTCCACTTCCACACCTAGCTCCTTTGCGATGGCTTTGGCTAGCTCAACATCTGAACCTACAATCTGATTTTTCCCATCGACCAATTTCTGGTATTCAAATGGAGCAAACTCTGGATTTAGAGCCACCACCAATTTTCCTTTAGATTTAATGGCTTCAACACCTTGGGACTGACTGTTACTACAAGCAAACAATAAGGGAAACATAAGCAAACCAAACATCGTCATCAGCACCTTCTTTACTTTATTCATAGAAAACCTCCTCTTATTTTTATACTTTTAAATTGTATAAATAATACACTTCTTAAAAACATTTGTCAAGCCAAAACTGAATTTTATTTAAGAAAAATCTTATTATGTAATATATTTTTACATTTAATAAGCTTATTTATACAATTTGAGTTTTAAAACAATTTAAAACATTGCATTGAATTCATACAAAAATATCTTTCCTGAAAAGATATTTACACTTTTTGTTCTAGCAAAACAAAAAAGAGCCCTAAAGGACTTTCAGAACGTAGACAAACCCTATCAGAGTTTAAAAATTGCTCTTTTGAAGGTTGGCTATTATATAGTAGAAACTCCTAGGAATGCTGATATAATGCTATTTTTAAGAGTTTTCTACTTTCTCTAGCAAAAGAAAAAGATTGAAGAAAAAGTCCATTTTGGACAATTTTCTTCAATCTGGACACTTTTCAAATCCAAACTATTCTTTATAGAAAAAATTCCTATAAAATCGAGCAATAGTTAAAATACAAACAAATATAATTCCCAAAATAGATAATACTATGTTCACAAAACTCATTTCAGAACCTATAACATAGATATGAAAAAGAGGGGCTAGTCCTACACATAGAGACAATAGATAACTAATAAATCTTATCTCACCAATTCCTGCAAAAAAATGTTTCATGTAACGATTCTCCATTTGCTCCATTAAATCAGTTTTATTTTAGAGTAGCATAAAATAAGCAATCCTTCAATAAAATCCATTGGCGAAATACTATTCTAAAGCATTGATAGCTCAGATTTCTCAGAATAGAGCTGTCCAAACTATCGAACAGCTCAAGCACATATATATCCATGCAATTCTAAGTTTAGAATTGCTATAAAATAAATGTTTTGTGGTTATTCTAAGCCTTTGACTGCTTAAAATTTTACGTTCTGAAGGATTCTAAAGCTAGAATAGCTCAAAATCACGAGAACTAGGGTATTCGAAGCTTAAGAGGCATACGATTTCCATAGGAATACTCCATTCTTATTAAGCCCAATTAAAATATAATTCTAATAAGTGATCCTCGACTGTATTTGTAGCACTTAGTTACCTAGATAAGATGGGGTGCTTTGTCATAGACAATACCTACTGCAACTATTATACAATCAGATTATTTTACAAAAAGCTATGTGGATGCTTTCCACCATAAAACAGTCAATACTAATAATTACGTACTCACTAACACAAAATTTATTTTTTTTGACTTAGTAACGCAATTCCAATTAGCAATACACCTATTATAAATAAAAGTATTTCCCAAAATTGAGTTTCAATTTTGAAAAAAGGTATAAGATACATACTGACTAATATGACACTTGCTCCTAAAATAGCAAATACTAGTCTAACTTTATCACTTAGTCGAATCATATTCTATCCTCATAAAATAAGTACGTGCTCCATTCACTGCAACGTTTCTCCAAAAAGAAAACAATCCCTTGTGTAGAGATAATACTCTATTAAGTTACACCATCTCTTCATTTCCCAATTAAGATACTCTCTCTTTTAGCTAATCATTTTCTATAGATGAACAGATTTGCAAACCTAATTAGTTGAAATTATTTCATTTGTTTTACAAATAGGACGAACTTAAACTATCTTTTTATTACTCAGTAATAATTTCCGAGATTTCATTTTATCGTATTCTCTATTCATACAGAAATCAAAATTTTGCCTTAACCAACTTGTATAATAGAAAAAATCTAATTGATTGATTTGAAGAAGCTGCATCCTGATTTTATCGAGCTTGTTGGACCAGTTGTTATTGTTACTAATAGAAATCTCATACATCAGTAACTCGACAAGACCTGTACACAGAAGAGTATTCTGAGAAACTTCGATTTTTTTCAAAATATCCTCAAAGAGTTCACTATCCGTTAAAAAGGTAGATTGGTTAATCGCATCATACAGCTGAAGAGACATTAAGTCAGAATAAGTTAGCTCTGATTTTTGTATTTTATCCTTTAACGTTTTCGTCAAATCACTTTCAAACGAATCTTCTTTTTGCCATTTGTTTTGATTAAAAAGAAATTCCGTCTTATTAAAAACGATATGGTTGATATCCATTATGGTCCAGAAAAATATTGTAGTAAGCATGATGATAGCAAAAGGAATTTTTAATATAAATACTAGGATAATAGCAATTTCAAGAATAAAACTCCATATAATTCTAGATTTCAAATCATCAGTAGACAAACTTTTACGATGGAATGAAAAATAGGGTGAGAATCTCACATTTAATCTCTTCCTTCTTATAAATATAAAAGGAAAAATCGTAATAAGACCTTCTTTCTTGTATAAATCTTTCAATGCATATAGTATGTCTAAAACTATTTTTGAGAAAATCAAACTACAGAAAGTAAGAGACATACTGAGCACAAAATCAAGGGGAGATTCTAGATTCAATAGCAAGTTATTCACTAGGACATGCAACTCTAGCCACAAGCCCAAAAGAGGGAGCATCAGTAAGAAAACAATTAGTTTACGCATCATAATTTTACAGTGTCCTTATCTTTTTTTAAGTTTGTATAAATCATCATTGCTATCATTTTCAATGCCACAGAGCACTTTCTGTAAGTCAATATTTGATAAAGCAGAGTTTTAAACCCTGCTTTATTGATAAAAACTTTAGTCATCATCGTCTCTATAAAAATATTTTCTATACACCCTTGATAATACCAAAATTAATGCCAATATCATACCAAGAGCCATAATAATAGAATTTATTAGATTTATTTTAGTATATCCAATCACTAGTCCAATAATTGGACTAGTAGACATGCTTAGATATAATAAAAATGACAAAAAATGAATCTCTCCAATTCCTGCAAAAAAATGTTTCATTTTATCGTCTCCCCTTTTACCCCATTAAATCAGTTTTATTTTAGAGTAGCATAAAATAAGCAATTCTTCAATAAAATCCATTGGCAAAATACTATTCTAAAGCATTGATAGCTCAGATTTCTCAGAATAGAGCTGTCCAAACTATCGAACAGCTCAAATACATATATATCCATGCAATTTTAAGCTTAGAACTGCTATAAAATAAATGTTTTATGAGTATTCTAGGTCTTTGACTGCTTAAAATTTTGCGTTCTGAAGGATTCTAAAGCTAGAATAGCTCAAAAATCACGAGAACTAAGGTATTTAAATCTTAAGAGTCAAACTATTTCCATAGGAATTATCTTTTTTAATAAGTGTGGTTAGGAGGTAATTTTAGGGAATCTCCTAAAAACAACCGATTTTCTATTTTTATCAATCAAAAAATATTGATAAATTCGTGTTTTAAAATTAAATTTTAAAGGTGTCCTTAAGTTTAAAGATTTTTGATAAGATTTCTGTATTTTTCACAATTCAATAACTCGATGGCATTGTTGAGCCACATAGGCATCGTGGGTAACGATAATGACCGTTTTCCCTTCCTTGTTCATATCTAAGAGAAAGTTCAAAACAAAATCTCGATTTTCAGGATCTAGAGAACCGGTTGGTTCATCTGCTAAAAGGAGCTGACTGGGTTTTAAAATGGCTCTAGCAACTGCGATTCGCTGCTGTTCCCCTCCAGATAACTCTGAAACCTTCTGATGTAGAGTTGATGGCAACCCCACTCTCTCTAAAATTTCTTCTATCCTTTTGACTTTGTCTTTCTTGGACAATTTCACATACTTTAGAGCAAGCATGAGATTATACTCTACCGTTTCATTGTCAATCAGAGCAAAATTTTGAAATAGATAAGAGATATGTTCGCGGATAATCGCTTGCGACTTAACAGAGTTGACAGGTACATTTTGCTGACCGAAAATTTCATAATGTCCACTGTAATCGCCATCTATCAAACCCAAGAGATTTAACAAGGTTGACTTGCCACTACCACTCTTTCCAACTATCGCAACTAAGTCCCCTTGGTTAATCTTTAGAGATAAGTTCTCCAAAATAACTTTTTCCCCAATGGTTTTCGTAACATTTTCCAACTTTATCATAAGATGTCCCCTTTCAATAACTGCGCTACATTTCGTTTTTCCATCTTAGAACCCAAGAAAAGTACAAACAAAATATCTAAGCATGTAAATCCTGCAAAAAGCACGAGTGGAAAAAGAGCATGGGCAAAGAATAACAAAACCATAAAAGGAAGGCTATAAACGGCTAATAGGAGACCCAGCAAGGAACGATACCGATCTATCAATTTCCAGCCCATAAACTTCTTGGTAATAATATCTGTTCGCTTCAATAAGAAAGTTGTTACTAGTAAGAAGTAGGAAATCATCATGCTAAGGAGACCAAACAAAGCAAAGAGTATGTTAAAATTTCGAACAGCATCTCGGTAAGAATCTACTTTCTCTTGTTGAATGGCTTGAATAGATGAAAATTTTAAATAATTCCCATCTGATAATTTCTCAACTAACTCTGTAATCTCTTTTTGATGTTGAGCCGTATTTTCAATTTTAATCGGGTTATTTAAACCTGTTGTTGACAGAGAGGCTTTTTCATCCCACGTCATATCGGAATCATTGACCAAACTAATAATTGGATTGTAGAGATTTTCCTTTCGCTTCTCGTTATAGGGGAAGAATGACCAATCACCTTCATAGTAGGCGATCTCGACATCCATCTCCTCTATCGTTCGTTTTTGCTGCTCCTCATACTTCATCGAAAGATAGGCAATTAATTTCCCCAAGAGCTGATTTTTATCTTCTTCACCTTTCGTACTTGCTGGCATCAAAATAACTTTTTTAGTGCCGGTATCTGGTAGCTTGAATCCCTTGCTCTTTAGAAAATTGCGATTGGCATAGTAAACAGTTAGCATATCAGCCAGTTGATACCGCTGCACTTGTTCTGCAGTGGCAAAATTTTTTATAGGCAGGTTGCTAGTTTGCACATAGCCCGCCTGCGTTTTTTCTACCAAATCCTGATAAAATCGATAAAAATAATCTACTGCCTGCCCTGAGCCTGCCAACTGCTCTTGCCACAGGTTATCATTGAGTTGAAAGGTTTCTAAGGTCAGATAATTTCCTTGACTGATCCACTGTCTCTGGTAATCCAACTCTTTGTTTTCTTGCTCCAAACTTTTCCCCACCCCAATCAGTAAAACCGTCAATAAAATAGTGGTTCCAATTTTCATCAAATAATTAAATATCAAACCAAATTTGAAAGATGAAAAACCTTTCAGCAGAGAGCTGATTGTCATTTTTTGGATTAAGAGATAAGTCAACCAACTGATAAAGAGATAAAGTTGCAAAAGCAAAAAATGAGATAACCACAGCATAGGGAACAAATCTTTCGGCTTATAATCAAGCAAGAAACACACTCCTAGATTGATCACAAGCGCCCCACCTAGGAGGAGGTAAAGGTTGCCTTTCACAACATCAGCTAAAACAGCCCGATCTTGAAAACCAAGCAACTTTTGTACACCGACTCTTTTCATCTCCATCATCGGCTGATACACTGTTACTAACACAAGAAGTAAAATGGCCAAGACAAAAACAATGGCAGATAAAAGCAAATCTCGATTTATGACTTCCACTGCACTTTTGTAGGTTGGCTCTAGCAAGGTAGCCTGATCTGTCTTGAAAAAATCACTCCACTTCTGTAAAATCTGATCCCTATCCATCTCTTGAGTCGAACTAATCGTGTAGCGACCATTTAAACTACGAGATGTATCTTTGATATAGGCTTGAAAAGTCATAAGCTGAATAGGCTTGGCTTTTAGAAAGGTCGGAATCGTACCAAGTTTATTGGAAATTTCTTTATTACTGTAGACTCCTTCACCATCTGTAGAAAAATCAAGGGAAGAAAGTCCAAACTCTTGGTAGGGGAAGGTATCTTTATCAAAAACACCAGACTTGATCACCTCATCACCACTGTCTGTTTTGATGATGGATACTTTGTATTCCTTTGATACATCCTCAAAAAATCGAAGTACAGATGCTGCAGGTTCGTTAATATCTTTCAAATACAAATCCAAAGAATCTACAGTCTTTCCCATTTCCTGAATCCGAACCACTTCTCGTGTGTAGTTTACATTAAAAACAAAAAAAGTAGTACACAGAAGCAGAAGTAACATACAGAAATTACTGATTTTTTTCATAAAGATACCCCCTTAGTACTTTATCATCTTCGTCGTAGAATTTGTTACCCTTTTTCACAAATTTATTTTAGATTTCTTTTTTACTTTTTATACTACTATGATACAATATTTTTAATCAATTTCTATTTTTTGTTAACTTTTTTCACAAATAAGGAGGAGATCATGCGCTACGATTTTGGAAAGGTCTATAAAGAAATCCGTGAGTCAAAAGGGTTGACCCAAGAAGATGTCTGTGGCAGCGTCCTTTCAAGAACCAGCCTATCAAAAATCGAAAGTGGCAAGACAACTCCTAAATATGAGAATATGGAGTTTCTTCTCCGGCAAATCAATATGAGTTTTGAAGAGTTTGACTATATCTGCCAACTTTATCAACCAGGTCAACGCACAGAAATTATGCAAACCTATCTCAATATGAGCTCAATTCTAGGGACTAGTGAACTCGAAAAACTATTTCAAAAATGTCAAGACTACCTCAAAACTCACCACGACCTCCCCATCAAAGAGATACGAGATATGCTAGAAATTGTTATCTATATCCGCCAAAATGGGACTAAAAAACTGTCAATCGAAGTTAACAATACTGTAAAGAAGCTATGGAAGAAGATAGAAAAGCAGGACACTTGGTACGAGAATGACTTAAAAATCCTCAATACCATTTTCTTTACCTTTCCTATAGAACATATCCATCTCATCACTGGAAAAATCTTGCAACGCCTGGAAATCTATAAAAACTATCAACATTTATATGACTTGCGAATGGCAATCCTACTCAACCTCTCCACCATTTACTTATACAATCAAGATAGAAATATGTGTAAACAAATATGCTATACTTTACTAGAAGATGCGAAGAACAAGAAAAGCTACGATAGGCTTGCTATCTGCTATGTCCGTATTGGGATTTGTACAGATGATTCTAAACTTATCCAAAAAGGTTTCTCCCTTCTAGAGCTAACCGATGAAACCTCCATGCTATCTCATCTCCAAAAAGAAGTAGAAACCTATTATCAACCGAAGGAAATATAAAAAAATCGAGGAAATTCCTCGACCTTTTCATATTATTCTGTTAGTTATTTCTTAATACCAACCGTTGTTAAGCCAGAAGTTCTTGGCAGCTGTCCATGAACCGTAACGTCCTGCAACGTAGGCATCTGCTACACGTTCTTGGTTTTCAGCTGAGTAGTCACCGTTCAAGTATGAATCTGTTAATTGGTAACGTCCGATGTAACGTCCGTTTGTAGCTGTATAGCTACCACCTGATTCTTTTTGAGCGATCCATTCTTTGGCTTCTGTTTCAGAACCACTTACAGTAGAAGCTGTGTAACTTTCTTCTTCATAAGAAGTGCTGGTTGCAGCAGCTGGCGCTTCGTAAGTTGTTGTTTCAGTTATTTCTTCGTAAGTCGTAGTCTCTTCGATTGTTTCTCCTGTTGCAGCTGGGGCTTCATAAGTTTTCGCAGCTGGAGCTGTCCCTTCGATGACCAAAACTTGATCCACAAAGATCAGATGAATATCCTCTATCTTATTTTTTTCTGCCAATTTTTCAACAGTGGTGTTGTACTTCTCAGCGATTTCTGAAAGAGTGTCACCTGGTTTAACTGTATAAGTGATTGTTTCATCTGCAAAAGCAAGTGATGGTGCAAGGAAAGCAAGGAAAGTTGCTGCTCCTGCAAGAGTTAATTTGATTTTTTTAGTTGTTAATGTCATTTCTAAAAATTCTCCTTTTTACTATGCTTCTATCATACCGTTTGAATATTACCGTTTCTTGACGGTTTCGTGTAGAAATATTACAAAAATATTTTATATTTACTGAAATATTGATATTTTTGTCATAAAAGACAAGATTTTATACCATTTTTATCCATTTTTTCAGTTTTATAAGGGAAATAAGCACAGAACTTCATTCTTTGATATAATAGAAACAAGAATCTTTGTAAGGGGAAACAGATGCAATCACTTCGTTTTCAATCTGTCTTTGATATTATCGGCCCTGTCATGATTGGCCCATCAAGTAGCCATACAGCTGGTGCGGTTCGTATCGGAAAAATCGTGTCTTCTATCTTTGGTGATAGACCGACAGAGGTGGAATTCCAACTATTTAATTCATTTGCCAAGACCTACCGTGGCCATGGAACTGACCTTGCTCTCGTTGCTGGAATTTTAGGTATGGATACGGATGATCCTGACATTCCAAATAGCCTTGAGATTGCTCATAAGCGTGGTATCAAGATTGTCTGGACCATTCAGAAAGACAGCAACGCTCCTCACCCTAACACCACTAAAATTACTGTGAAGAATGAACACAAATCCATTAGTGTGACAGGAATTTCCATTGGTGGGGGAAATATCCAAGTTACGGAACTTAATGGTTTTGCCGTTTCTCTCAACATGAATACCCCGACCATCATCATCGTGCATCAGGATGTTCCGGGGATGATTGCCCATGTTACTGAAGCCCTCTCTCGTTTCGATATCAATATCGCTCAGATGAATGTGACTCGGGAAAAAGCTGGAGAAAAAGCTATCATGATTATTGAAGTTGATAGTCGAAGTTGCGAAGAGGCGATTGAAGAAATCCGAAAAATCCCCCATCTCCACAATGTCAATTTCTTTAAGTAGGAGGAAACATGTTTTATTCTATCAAAGAATTGGTCGAGCAGGCAGATCTAGACTTCCAAGGAAATGTCGCAGAACTCATGATCGCGACAGAATATGAACTGACCGGCCGGGAACGTGCAGAAGTTCTCCTCCTCATGGAGCGCAATCTAGAAGTCATGAAAGCCTCTGTTGAGCTCGGTCTTAGTGAAAACAAATCTCGTAGTGGCCTAACGGGTGGCGATGCGGCTAAACTAGATCGCCATCTCAAAAGTGGCAAGGCCTTGTCTGACTTTACCATCCTATCAGCTGCCCGAAACGCCATCGCGGTCAATGAACACAACGCTAAAATGGGCTTGGTCTGCGCCACTCCAACCGCAGGAAGTGCTGGCTGTCTGCCTGCCGTTCTTACTGCAGCTATTCAAAAACTTGACCTCAGCCACGAAGAACAGCTGGATTTCCTCTTTGCTGCGGGTGCCTTTGGCTTGGTTATCGCAAACAACGCTTCTATTTCAGGTGCTGAAGGTGGCTGCCAGGCCGAAGTTGGCTCTGCCTCTGCCATGAGTGCTGCAGCCTTGACCTTGGCTGCAGGTGGAACGCCCTATCAAGCTAGCCAGGCCATCGCCTTTGTCATTAAAAATATGCTGGGCCTCATCTGTGACCCTGTCGCTGGTTTGGTCGAGGTTCCCTGTGTCAAGCGCAATGCCATGGGAGCTAGCTTTGCCTTTATCGCGGCAGATATGGCCTTGGCAGGTATCGAGTCTAAGATCCCTGTTGACGAAGTCATAGATGCCATGTACCAAGTCGGATCGAGCCTTCCAACTGCCTTTCGTGAAACGGCTGAGGGTGGACTCGCTGCCACCCCTACTGGCCGTCGCCTACAAAAAGAAATCTTCGGAGAATAACTTTATCTAACAGGAGAAACTATGTCATCAATCTCAGCCATCTTTTTCGATCTAGACGGAACACTCGTTGACAGTTCCATCGGAATCCACAATTCCTTTACTCATACCTTTGAACGACTAGGAGTTCCGACTCCTGATGCTAAAACAATTCGTGGTTTCATGGGTCCACCGCTTGAAACTAGTTTTGCAACGTGTCTCCCAAAGGAGCAAATCTCGGAAGCTGTTCAAACCTACCGTTCTTACTACAAGAAAAAAGGGATCCACGAAGCGCAGCTCTTCCCTCGAATGACGGAATTACTTCAAAAACTCTCACAAACCTATCCTCTCTATATCACCACTACAAAGAATACTCCTACTGCTCATGATATGACTAAAAATCTGGGAATTCACCATTTCTTTAACGGCATTTACGGTTCTAGTCCTGAAACACCACACAAGGCGGATGTCATCCGTTATGCCTTGCAAACGCATCAACTCCCTGCAGACCGAGTCCTCATCATCGGGGACACCAAATTTGATATGATCGGAGCCCAAGAAACTGGCATTAAAAAGTTTGCTGTTACTTGGGGATTTGGAGAAGAGGCTGATTTGCTCAGCTATCAACCCGACTGGATTGCCCATACAATCGATGATATCATCAGTCAGCTATAACAAGCTAATAGCTTCAAACTACAGAGTAAAAAGGCCAAGGTTCTGTCTATACAAAACCTTGGCCTTTGATTTATGTTTAATTGTATGAGTCACTCTTACTCAATATGAGTTGTTTCATTTGCAAAGGAAATGATCGCTTCTTTAAGCTCATCTCCACTGAGTGAACGGAACTCCTCAATTTTCTGATTGATGGCTTCTAGTGGCATGACATTTACCTTACCAACGAAAATCTTGTCCATGACTTGGTTATCAACCAATTCGGTCGAAACCAAGAGTTCCTCATAGAGTTTTTCACCCGGACGAATACCGACTTCAACGATTGGAATTTCACTTTCCGTGTGCCCACTTAGAAGAACCATTTTCTTAGCCAAGTCATAGATCTTGACTGGTTTGCCCATATCGAGGATAAAGACTTCTCCGTCCTTGGCATAAGCGCCAGCATGGATTACCAGACGGCTAGCCTCTGGAATTGTCATAAAGTAACGTGTCATACGGAAGTCTGTCACCGTTACAGGACCACCTTCAGCAATCTGACGTTCAAAGACAGGAATCACGCTACCACGACTACCGAGAACATTCCCAAAACGGACTGCACAGTAGGTTGATTTGCTACGTTGGTTAAAGCCAGTGACAATCAACTCTGCCACGCGCTTGGTTGCACCCATAACGTTCGGTGGATTGACCGCCTTGTCTGTCGAAATCATAACCATCTTAGGTACTTTGGCTGCATCAACAGCCTTAGCAACATTATAGGTTCCTAGGATATTGTTCTTGAAGGCTTCTTTTGGATTGCGCTCCATCATCGGAACGTGTTTGTGGGCTGCAGCATGGTAGACAATGGCTGGTTTATACTGCTCAAATACCTGTAGAAGACGGTCATAGTCCTGAATATCTGCAATGACAGGAACATAATCAATTCCTTGAAATGTACGGATCAATTCATGATAAACGAGGTAGATGGAGTTTTCACCATGCCCCAGCAAAATCACGCGTTCAGGATTGAAGCGGCTAACCTGACGACAAATCTCCGAACCAATCGAACCGCCGGCTCCTGTCACCAAGATGGTCTTGCCTGTAAGCTCTGCACCAAGACGGGATTCGTCAAGACGGATTTCCTGACGCCCCAAAAGGTCTGTGATGTCAATTTTCTGGAAACCGCTACCTGGTTGGTGAAGTCCCTGAACAACTGTCTCAACCTTGGGCATCTTGTAACATTTGATACCGAGTTTATTACACATCTGCAGGATACGTTCGTACTCTGACGGATCAAGCGAAGGGATGGCTACGATGACACGCTCGATTTGGTGACGTTTGGCCAATTCAGGCAGATTATCATAAGAACCCAAAACGGAAATTCCACCTAGTTTTTGTCCCTTTTTCTTCTCATCATTATCCAAAATTCCCACTAACTCAAGGTCACTAGTTGGGTGTTGGTAGCTGTTCATAAAGAGGGCCCCACCATCACCAGCACCAATCAAGAAGGTACGGCGGTGTTCGCCCTCCCCACTTCCCTGCTTGCGCTTAGAATAAATCAGCTGCCAAGTGATACGAGGGAGTAAGATGAGGAAAGTACTCAATAAGATAAAGAGTATGATGAACCGGATAGAAAATAGAGGAAGAAAGGCGTAGCAAAGTCCGTAAGAGACAATGCTGCTGACAGTCACCCCAAAAAAGATTTTTAAGAAATCCGTGATTTTACTATAGCGACTGATACTAGCATTAAGCCCCCAAAATGCAATCATAAGTTGATAGAAGAGGAAAGCCAAACCAGTATAGATAACATAGTCCACAGGCGCTGGGTTAATCAAGCCATAAAAGAGAATGTAAGACACGATGATGGAAACCACCATACTAATAATATCAAATACACCCCAGAACACCTGCTTTTGCTGTTTATTTAAAATTTCAACCAGATCAATCACATAATCTGTTAGTTTTTTATTCATAGGAATTTACTCTTTCTTAAAAGAATGCAAATAAATATACTGTCATTATAACATCTTTTGGCTATTTTATCTTTTACAATACTATTTATTTTTTCTTAATAATTTCACAAAAATAAACTGACGTACAAAGCCTGGACAAAGTGCAACAATGGCCTGAATGGCTACACTTTTAGCATATTCCATGTAAGAAATTTGCCCTCGCTCAAGCATCCGTTGGCGAGCTTGACGATAGAGTTTAAGGTAACGCAAGCCACCTCGACGCTCAAACATCCCTGCACCGACACGAACCTTACACAAGATTTGATCTAGGTTCCCAGTCTTGGCACCTGCAGCAATCATATTGAGCCAAAGGAGGTCATCCTCCATGTAAAGGCCATCTTCGTAGTTGCCCGCCTTGAGGACCATGTCCTTTTTAAACATGACTGTCATATGGTTAAAGGCGCTTCTCATTCTCTGATAAGCCACAATGTCTGCGTGCTGGGTTGGAACACGACGATAAGACACAATCTCATTTGGATTGTCAATGAACTCTGCGATATGCCCGCCTAAGAGATCCAGATTTTCCTGTTCCATTAGTTGGACTTGCTTTTCAAAGCGGTCAGCTACCGCTATATCATCTGTATCCATGCGAGCGATGATATCGTACTGACACTGTAAAACACCGTATCGAAGAGCCAAACCTAAACCTTGATTTTCCTCTAAGGGGCAACGCTTAACTGGAATCTCTGACTGCGCTTCCACTTCATCTAGCACTTGATAGAGTTCGGGCGTGAGCGGCCCGTCCTCAACAAGAACAAGCTCACTTGGTTCCAAGGTCTGGTTTTGAATACTCTTGATAGCATCTCTTAAAAACGTCGGATTTTCCTTTACATAGACCGACATCAAGACGCTGATTTTTTGCTTTTCAGACACAGTTTTTCTCCAATTTATAGATTTCCTTCCACTATTTTATCACAAAATTTCCTAGTTTCCTATTTTTATATCAAATCAAGGAAAATTCTAGTAAAGAAATCCGTCCCCTTTCACTCTATTTTCAGTTAAATCGTTCTAGCTTTCTTAGCAGTCCTCTCCTTGACATTATAAGGAAAAAAACTTAAAATAAGCTGTTATTAAAATCATCCTATCGAGGTTTTCATGAAAAAACAATTACTCTTTTTTGTTCTAGGAATTGTCTTAATCGGGACTGTTTTACGCTCTCCTTTTACTGCTCTTCCAACCATTTTAGGAGATATCGCTCAGGGGCTAGGAGTCGAGGTCAGCTCTCTTGGGATTTTAACCAGTCTCCCTCTCTTGATGTTTGCTCTTTTCTCTGCTTTTGCGAGTCGCTTGGCGCAAAAGATTGGACTGGAACACCTCTTCACTTACTGTCTCCTCCTCTTAACTATTGGCTCTGTCATTCGTATCTTCAACCTTCCCCTTCTCTATCTAGGAACTCTGATCATCGGAGCGAGCATCGCCATTTTCAATGTACTCCTCCCAAGTATGATTCAGGCAAATCAGCCTCAAAAGATCAGTCTCCTAACAACTCTCTATGTCACTGCCATGGGGGGTTCAACGGCCATCGCTTCTTATCTTTCGGTCCCTATCACCCAAGCTAGTTCTTGGAAGGGCCTCATCCTCGTTCTCAGCTTTCTCTGTCTGGTCACTCTGCTAGTCTGGTTGCCAAATCATCGCCACAACCACCACTTAGAAGCCCAAAAAGAAAAGCAAGTCAAAGAGAATATTCTAAAAAGTAAAGATGTTTGGGCTATCATTATCTTTGGCGGTCTTCAGTCCTTGCTCTTTTATACAAGCATGACCTGGTTGCCAACGATTGCTATTAGTGCTGGTCTTTCTAATAAGGATGCAGCTCTCCTTGCTTCTATTTTTTCACTGATCAGCATTCCTTTTTCAATGACTGTTCCAAGTCTGACGACTCGTCTGTCAGATGGTCATCGTCGAATCATGCTAGCAATTATCTCTATCGCTGGGATGATAGGAATTGCCATGCTCTTGTATCCAACCAATAATTTCCTCTACTGGTTAGTTGCCCATCTCTTGATTGGAACGGCCTGCAGTGCCCTCTTCCCCTACCTCATGGTTTGCTTCTCACTTAAGACCAGTTCGCCTGAAAAGACTGCGCAACTCTCAGGTCTGGCGCAAACAGGGGGCTACATCTTAGCTGCTTTTGGTCCTACCTTGTTTGGTTACAGTTTTGATCTTTTCCAATCTTGGATTCCAGCGGTTCTTGCCCTTCTAGCCATTGATATCATCATGACTATCTCACTCTTTATGGTGGATAGGGCTGATAAGATTCTCTAAACTTCTAGTTTTTGCTAGGAGTTTTTTATATGTAAAATTTTTACACATATTTCTTGACAGGGCTTTCATATTGAGATACAATATATTTGAAAAGAGTATATATAAAATTTTTATATAATATAAAGGAGGTTTCCCATGTACTTCCCAACATCCTCTGCCTTGATCGAGTTTCTCATCTTGGCTGTACTGGAGCAGGGGGATTCTTATGGTTATGAGATTAGTCAAACCATTAAGCTCATCGCCAATATCAAAGAATCTACGCTCTATCCCATTCTCAAAAAATTGGAAGCCAGTGGCTTTCTAACCACCTACTCTAGAGAGTTTCAGGGGCGTATGCGCAAATACTACTCCTTGACCAATCGGGGCGTAGAGCAGCTCGTTACTCTAAAGGAAGAGTGGACGCTCTATACCGAAACCGTCAACGGCATCATAGAAGGGAGTATCCGCCATGACAAGAACTGACTATCTGACTCAGTTAGAAACCTATCTCCATAAACTACCTGAAGCTGACCGCATCGAAGCCATGGACTACTTTAAGGAACTATTTGACGATGCAGGTCCAGAGGGCGAAGAAGAACTCATTGCCAGTCTAGGGACACCAAAAGAAGCAGCTCATGATGTTTTATCTAACCTCCTCGACAAAAAAGTCAATGAAGCCCCTGCTCAAAAGAATGACCGTCAACTGCTACACATTGCCCTACTTGCCTTACTAGCAGCTCCTATCGGAATTCCTGTTGGAATTGCAATTATATTGACCATTATCGGGCTTTTTATCGCAGCCGCCTCCGTCATTCTGGCCTTCTTTACCGTCTCTGTGACAGGGATCCTACTGGGCGGACTCTTTATCGTAGAGAGTTTTAGTGTCCTAGTCGAAGCCAAATCTGCCTTTATCTTGATTTTCGGGGCTGGTTTGCTTGCTATCGGTGCTTCTTCTCTTGTTCTACTAGGTATCTCCTATGTAGCCCGTTTCTTTGGCCTCCTGATCGTCCGCTTGGTGCAATGGATTCTTAAAAAAGGAAAGAGAGGTGACAGACATGCGTAAATTGATAAAAGGATTTCTCATTTTTGGTGTGGTTTCTACAATCCTTGGTTTTATCATGATTATTGTAGGCGCCCAGTCCAATGGTATTCAAAGTTTGCTTGCCATGTCAAAAGACCCCGTCTATGACAGTCGTATCGAAGAAGTGACCTTTGGAAGTGAGGTGGAAAAACTTGATTTGGCCCTTGAGGAACACAGCCTAACCATCACAGAGTCTGTAGATGACAAGATCCATATCACCTATCATCCTTCCGTGTCTGGTCGTCACGATCTGACTACTGGCATGAGTGACAAAACACTGACCGTCACTGACAAACAAGCCTCCCAACATCGCTTTCTAGGTTCAGGAATCGAAGGCCTACTTCGTATTGCCAGCAGTTATTCTCACCGTTTTGACGAAGTCATTCTCTCCCTACCTAAAGAAAGAAAGCTGCAAGCAATCACCGTTTCAGCCAATCGTGGACAAACTAATATTCGTCAAGCCAATCTTGAAAATGCGACAATTAAAACAAAAAGCTATCTCTTAAGACTAACAGAAAGTTCTATCAAGAACAGCACACTAACGACACCCCATATCATCAATATCTTTGATACCGAACTGACAGATAGTCAGGTCAAGACGGAGGGGGGACACATCTATGCTGAAAATATTCATGTTCACGGTAAGGTTGAGCTAGAGGCCCATTCCACTCTAACACTCATTCTCTCCCAGAAAGAGACCGACCGTATCAATCTAGAAATTTCTTCTCAGCATGGTGGTATCTATCGTCAACCCAAAGAAGAACATCGTGGACAAAAAGAGAATGTACTTGCCAACCCTTATAAAACCGAAAAAGCAGATATCAAGGATTTACTCATTGCAAAAGCCAACCAGGATATCTACCTACCTAAAGAGGAGCACTCTGCTCCATCTAGAAACCATTGACAAAAACGCTTTCATCTGCTAATCTAAAAATAGAAAACGACCATAAAAAAGGAGGTTCCACCATGACACAAGAATGGTTTGAAAGCGCCGATCTTGAGAAGAAATCACCTCAGACGAAATCAGAAATCCAGCCCGGCCAACCAGAGACTTCGGAAACTGTGGAAACTGAACCACAAGCAAGCGAAGAAACTTCTGTCTCACCTAAAGAGTTGGAGACCCATGAGGAGGAAGCTCCCGAAATGATTGAGGAAACCCAAACCGAGGAAGAGGGAGAAGGGAAAACTGAAGAGGAGCACAAGCAAGAAAACCCTGCAAAAGAGAAAAGCATCCTCAGCAAGGCTTTAGAAAGTCCCTATATCCCAGACATTGACCTCCGCAAAACTGCTCGATTCAAAGAAGAAATCGCACTATTTTGGACTTGGCTACTGGATGCTATTCAAGAACCAACTGCCAGCAAGACTAGAGACCAAAAGCATCGTTATAGTGTCTTTGTCCTGCTCACCTTGCTATCTGCGATTAACCTTTTCTTTAGTATCTATCATATCAAGCACCTCTACTATGGCTATATGGCCTCTATTGCCAATAGTTTACCTAACCAGCTCCCACCTTTAGATCTCTTTGCTGGCCTTTCTATCTTGATCGCTAGCGCTCTATTTTACTTTTCCATCATTTTGGGAGGCTTTACTGTCCGACGTGTGTTGGACCAGGAGAGCGACTTCACATTCCAAGAAGCCTTTGATCGGTATAGCAGACTCTTTGCTATCCCACTTGTCCTAACGGCTCTAGCAAGTTTCTTTGCACTCTTTGGTGGCTTACGATTTGCTGGCATCCTCACTCTTCTAAGCATGGCCATCTTTGCCCTTGGAAATCTCTTTGTGATTAGTAAGCCAAGTAAGGCCAGTAGCCTCGACCCATTTTATCGTTTCTTGCTCGCTGTCTTACTTGATGGTGCTATTCTCTTACCCTTCTTCATTGCAGAGCTTGCGCTGACAGTGGACTACCTTCGCATCCTGACATTCTTTTAACCAAAATCCCTGCCATTTGTTAATGACAGGGATTTTTATGTTTACTCTTTTTTAACCGTGTCTACTTGACGGCTGCCAATTCTTCAAAATCTTGTCCTAGGATGGTTTTATTACTAGAGTTCAGTAGTATGATAACATTGCTATGAAGCTCGTTATTTCAAATATTATACAAACTAGTTATAGGTAAAATTAAGATTAGAAAACATCAATCTCCGTTTTTTTAAATTTTAATGAAACTCATCCATATTAATAACTTTACTTGCTCTAGCAATAACATCCTTATCATGAGTCACGACAATTACAATCTTTTCCTCGCTCACTAATTTCTCAACCTCATTTAGAAATAATTCAGTTGAATTTCTGTCCAAATTTCCTGTAGGCTCATCGAATAGATAGATGTCTTTTTCTTGCGATAAACTCCTCATGAGTAGAATTTTTTGTTTCTGACCTTGCGAAATATTAGTAGCTTTCCCATCAATCTGATGACTCAGAGATACATTGAGATTCAGACTATCAAGATTATTTGATTCATAGTTTTCCTTATTAAATAGGGTGAAATTAATATTTTTTGAAACACTTCCAGGGAATACATGAAATTCAGATGAATACACGCTTAAATAATCCAAAATATTAGTCTCCTCTAAAGTAGAAAAACTTTCCATTCCATTCAGTACAATATCACCCTCTGTTGGAGAAGATAATCCCTGAATAATATTCAAAAGAGATGATTTGCCTGTTCCATTACCACCTGTAACAACTGTTAGCTCACCACTATTAAATTCCAAATTTAATTTATTAAATATCAATCTTTCATCCCATTTTTTAGATAAATCATGGCAGGACAACTGTTTAATTTTAGCTACTGAAATAGGAACAACATCCCTTTTCGCTTCTACCTCCTCTGTTCCGATAAACTCAAAGGAATATTGACTTTTTTTCAATGCTACCCAAGATGTAATTAAAGAACTTAAAATGCTAGATAAAAGTAATAGAATCAAAATACTATTTGCATACTCTGCTATATGTTCATAATCTCTCATAGAAATTATAGTAGCAATCAAAAATGAACCAGTTAAACCAATAAATATCTGAGTAGAAGCTAATAATCTATTGGTAATATGTGTACTATCTAGTTTCGTTCCCAACAGTTCATTGAGTCTTTCATTAAATTCTTTGATAAAGTCGCTAGATTTTTGGAAACTTATAATATCTTGCAAACCATAAATTGTATTTTCTACAAGAGAACTAAAGTTAGAACTCTTAGTAATAAATTCTCGCTGATTTTTTACAACTTTTCGTATCTCAAAATTTACATATAAGCCAAGAATAACTATAGAT